>NZ_JBIMEN010000004.1:0-233266 GCF_043673995.1 Corynebacterium sp. L4757
GAGCGTGTCAAGTATTTTGTGTGTGGGGCTTTCGGTCTGAGTGTTTATAGGTAGTTCGTAAAGCGTTCGGGATAGGCCACGGCCATTTGGTTGATGGCTTGTTTCCAGTTGGTGACTTTCCTGCCTTCGATGAGTCTTCCGCTGGTCGCGGCGGCTTTTCGACCTTCTTTAGCTCGTTTGGCCGCGCGTTTATCTTCGATATTGCAGATCATCAACCACAGCGTCTTAATCGCGGAATCATCATTGGTAAACTGCACGCGGTTGCGAGTGGCTTTACGCAGCTCGTTATTCATCGACTCAATGGAATTAGTCGTATAGATGACCTTTCTGGCCATGGGTGGGAACTGCAGAAACGGCACGAACCGCTCCCACGCATCGGACCAGACTTTCACTGATTGCGGATATTTCTGGCCCAATTCTGATTCGGCGAATTCATCCAACGCTGCGCGCGCGGTTGACTCATCTGGGGCAGTGTAGACCTTCTTTAATGCCGCAGATACCGCCTTACGGTCGCCATAAGCCACCCACCGATTCGCAGCCCGAATCAGGTGCACGACACAGGTCTGCACCATCGAATCCGGCCAGGTCGCTTCGACAGCTTCCGGCAAACCCTTCAAACCATCGCAGCAGACGATGAACACGTCCTGGATACCGCGGCTAGCTAAGTTTGCGCATACATGTGCCCAAAAGGATGCGCCTTCTTCTTTCGCCAACCAGATGCCCAGGATGTGTTTGATACCGTCCATATCCACCCCGATGGCCAAATACGCGGACTTATTGACCACGCGCCCACCGTCACGGACTTTAATTCGTAGCGCATCAAGAAATATCACCGGGTAGAACTCGTCTAACTGCCGGTTCTGCCACATCATGACCTCATCTAAGACAGCATCCGTGACTGCTGAAACTGTCTCATGGGAGATATCAACTTTCATGGCTGTGGCCATATGATGCTGAATATCACGAACGGTCATACCCCCGGCATACAAACTGATGATCATGTCATCAACATCAGTCAGCCGCCGAGAGCCTTTCGGCACCATAGTAGGCAAAAACGTGCCTTCACGATCCCTAGGCACAGTGACATCAACCGGACCATAGTTCGAATCAACCTTTTTGACATAGGAACCATTGCGGTAATTATCGCCGCCACCGGCCGCTTTAGCCTCACGATCGCCTTTGGAATACCCCAGGTGAGCATCCATTTCCGCTTCCAGGCCGCGAGTGACCGAGGCCTGCAACAAGCCACGCACTAAATCATTAGCATCCGTTGCTGTTGAGCCGAGCTCGTCAATAAGCTTGGCTATCTCCGGGTTCGCCAGCAGCTTTTGCTCGATTGCTTTGATCTTCGCGGAATCTTCCGGGTCTCGTTTCGCCACAGAATCCATTATGGTTTATCTCCTTCATGTAAGGGAAACCCCTCACACACAAACCATTAGACACTCTCCTGGTTGTGTCCACGACCATCCAGCAAACCTCGGCACTGGTTGAAGAATTAGAGGTTCTAGCAAGGACCCTGCCTGATGCGCTACTCATCGTAAACCAAGCAGGAAGAGCATTTCCTGTCAACGAGGATGCGAAAAGCTCGTCAAACCAACCTCGGATGGGCAATATTCCATGTGGAAACTACAAGATATCCGCGGTGAACCCATTAAAGAGGAGGACCGCCCGAGCAGTTTGGCTCTGCGCGGTCAGCGAGTCGAAAGGGTGTTAGCCCGACTAGGTGAAATACCGAATGAAGATCCTGATTCGGCTCGTCGAATTTTCAAGATTAGTGCATCGCCGATGTATCTTCGTGGAGAAGCTGAACCAGGCCACGCGCTCGTGATTTGGCACGATAGTACGAATGAGTACCTCACGATGCAGCAGTTGAAGCTTGCTTATGAAGAATCACGGTTGCTCTTTGAACATGCTCCTCAAGGTATTGCGATGCTGGAGCCGACGGGAGAAATCGTCATGGCGAATCGATCCTTTGGTGAATTAGTGGGGACAACTCCCATTCGACTATTAGGCCGAAAATTGGAAGACCTCGGCGTCGAGAAGGGGACTATTGATGCGGTAACACCTGCACTCTTAGAACCGGAAGCGGTAGTTCATTTGGACCGGTCGATAGAGACGGTGAAAGGACAGCATAAGAGCGTTGCAATGCCTTTTAGCTCGATGGGTAATGATGAAGGCAAACTCGGAACACTGCTTATGAATGCTGTGGATGTAACCGAGCGGCAATAACTTATCGAGCTCGTGGAGCATTTAGCTGGTCATGATTCGCTGACGGGACTGGTGAATCGTAGGCTCCTAGAGTCAGAGATCGATGAGATAGTCCTTGAAAATGAACGTGAGACTCGGGATAGCGCACTGTTGCTTTTGGATCTTGATTATTTCAAGGAAGTCAATGATGCGCTTGGGCATCAGGCTGGAGACCGCGTGCTCATCGAATTCGGAGAAATTCTCAATGACAGTGTTAGAGACTCCGACATCGTTGGGCGTATCGGCGGCGATGAATTCGTTATTGTTCTGCCGGATACAGACCGAGCTGGCGCGGAAGCCATAGCCACGCGAATTATCGAGAAGGTTAATCAGCACTTTGAGAATAGAGGGAAAGTATTATCCCGGGTGTCAGTGAGTATCGGAGTCACTCTATTTTCGGATGCTCGCGCCCAAGGGATACATCCATTTATTCTTGCGGATCAGTTGCTTTACGATGCCAAACATGCGGGGCGAAATCGCATTGCCGTGCACAAAACTGAAAACACAATTGTCCAATCAGAAAAGCCCGCTTTCTCTGTTGAGGCACTTCCAGAAATCTTAGAATCAGATGCGATTCGCATTGAATTACAGCCGGTTCTTGAACTTAGAACAGGGCGCATTGACGCAGCGGAGGGGCTGCTCCGAATCAACTTGAACGGTGCTGATGTGCCGACCGGGCAGTTCGTTCAGGCCGTTGAGAAAGCCGGACTAGGTCCAAAACTTGACCTTGCGGTAATGCGCATGGGCTTAGGGCTCATTGAGAAGCTGCGTGCTGCGAGCCCGAGTTTCAGGCTTGCATTGAATTTGTCCGCACAGTCGCTGAGTTCAGATGAGGCCTGTCAGGAGCTTAGGGCTGAATTGGAAGCACGGGATGTGCCACGGGGAGCAATTGGGATTGAGATTACTGAGACAGCTCCTATCGAGGATGTCCTCGCTGCTAAGAGATTTGCGCAGATGCTCGAAGAATTTGGCTTTCACATCGCAATCGATGATTTTGGTGCAGGACATGAGCCCTATAGATATCTGAAGATGCTCGACTTTAGCGTGCTGAAGATTGCGGGTGAGTTCGTCGAAGGCATGGTTGACAACCGAGTGGACCGCAGCATCGTAGAGTCCATTATTCAGCTCGCCAAGGAACAAGAGATGGAAACTATCGCTGAGTATGTCTCAAGCAAGGAAATTTTTGAGGCAGTGCGCGAATGCGGTGCGACGTACGCCCAGGGGTTCTATATTGGCAAGTCCATCCCGGTTGATGAATTCATAGCTACTTATCTCGAGACCAACGACACCGCTACCTGGGAGTAGGAAGAAAATGGGAAAGAAGAGTTTTCCAATTGCAAGAGTCATCGGTATCGGTGTCCTCGGCATCGCTGGAATGGGTATTCTACTACTCTGGCTTGCTGTTACCCTGTCCGATCCGACATCACCGGGCGCACAAGAGACTGAAGTCCTTGATAGGTGGAAAGTACTGTACGACGACTATATTCCGCCCCTACGCGTGCTAGTTGCAGCACTCATAGTTGCACTCATCTTTGTCTTCATTGCTGCCACGGTCGAGCGAACCGTCACTAATCGTTACCGGCGCTCGATAGATGGTGAAGGCTTGCCATTAGCGCCAAAAATCGTGATGGCGGATACCCGTGGAGTATTTCATGGACCGATTACGATCACCGTATTCGTTCCAGCGCATAATGAAGCGGAGCGAATTACCGGAACAATTCAGGCATTGAAATCGCAACATGAGCCCCCAGAGCGAATCATCGTCGTAGCTGACAATTGCACCGATGAAACTCCAGAATTGGCTCGTGCTGAGGGAGTGGAAGTCTTTGAGACCGTCAACAATAAGTTTAAAAAGGCCGGAGGACTCAATCAGGCTTTAGGCCGACTGCTTCCAGCCATGGGCGAAAATGACATTGTCATGATCGTTGACGCAGATA
This sequence comes from Corynebacterium sp. L4757, assembly GCF_043673995.1. Lineage (NCBI taxonomy): Bacteria > Bacillati > Actinomycetota > Actinomycetes > Mycobacteriales > Corynebacteriaceae > Corynebacterium > Corynebacterium sp. L4757. The sequence continues at coordinate 4,185 of NZ_JBIMEN010000004.1, forward strand.
CCGCACTTGACCAAGGATTCCTCAAGGAAGCGCGACGCCGCTTCGAAGCTGATCGTGCTCTGATGGCGGTAGGCGGGCTGTTCTACGGTGAATCAGGTTCCGGGTGGCTTGGCCAGTACCAGCGTAATGAATACACCCGTTATAGCCGTGACATCCATCGACGTCGTGGACGTGTGTTCGTCCTGACCGGAACTGCGTCGGCATTTCGGCCACGTGGTCTTCGAACGGTGGCGGAATCGCGCGGGACGTTAATCCCCGGACGCAAGGGCGATGTCTATGACACGGCGGCGCTGACTGAAGATAATGAGTTGACCCTGGCATTGAAATCTCTAGGTGGTCTCATGGTGTCACCAAATGAATGCTCCGTAGTCACAGAAGTCATGCCGACGTGGAGAGAGCTGTGGCATCAAAGACTGCGTTGGCAACGCGGAGCGCTTGAGAATCTTGGGGCTTATGGAGTCACGCCGCAAACGACGCGGTATTGGTTCCAACAGTTGGGAATTGGCTATGGTGCCTTAGCCCTGTCCTCCTATTTCGCCGTGATTATCATTACGTTCCTAGCCCGGGAGCAGTGGATCTGGTATCCATTCTGGATGCTTTTGGGGCTACTTTTCATGATTGAACGCGTGGTCACGGTGTGGAAGTCCACGTGGTTTGCCCGGTTTGTTGCTGCGTTATTGATCCCGGAACTTATCTTCGCCAGCTTCTTAAACTTGGTATTTCTCAAGGGGGTTCTAGATATCCTATTGGCCAAGCAAGCTCAATGGGGAGAGAATGACGCCAAAACAATGCAAGTTGCAGAGACTAATAATGAGGAATGCTCATGATCTTTTTCAGAAGAAATTCTTCAGACCGATTGGTTTGCAGCACTTGCTGCATTTGTCGCGATTAACACCACCATTTATGTGGTCCTTGCGATTGCTAAGACGCTGCCAAAAATCTATGTCACAGACTATTTACCTCGGCATTATGAGCGTTCTGAAACTCGCAGTATTTTTCCCGACGCTGAAGAACCGAAAAGGAAGAAGCCAAAGAAGAAGGATTAGGTCGGTCGTTAGACTGGGAAATGTCATTTAGTTGAGACCTTGGGAGGTTGTGATGACGGTGTCTGCTCCACGAGTGCTTCTGATTGGTTTTGGCGCGATTGGCCGCCAGCTGGTCACGCTATTCGACCAGGGTGAATTTGATGTCAAAGCGTTCGTCCGTGACGTTAACCCGCATATCAAGCGTGGGACTTTGGGAGTGGAGTTATATGACAAGCAACTTCCTAAGCTCATCGCAGACAGCGACATCGTGGTTGAAGTAGCAGGGGTTTCTGCAGCGAAGGAACTCGGACCGGCGGTTATCTTTCAAGGAAAAGGCCTCGTGCTCACATCGGTGGGTGCGCTGGCTGATCCGAGCGCGAGGCAAACACTGCTTGCAGGTCCTGGGAGAGTGCACGTGACCTCGGGAGCTATCGGTGGTTTCGATCTTTTTGCGGCGGTTGCGGAGGCCGATGCGATAGACACTGTAAAAATCCGTACCAGCAAGAACGCTAAAGCCCTCGTCCAAGATTGGATGTCTGAGGAAGAACGAGCAGAGCTCAATGCTGCGGTGGAACCATTTGTGCTGTTTAAAGGTCAGCCGAGTGATGCTATCAAGAAATTCCCGAGCAATGTCAACGTTGCGGTGGCGCTTGCCTGGGCAACACGGGGACGCGGCGGCAGTGATGATGAATTACTGCAGAACTCCCTTGAGCGCGTGCAGGTTGAACTTGTGGCAGACCCACAAGCGACAGAAAGTCGTCATGGCATTGAAGTATCGGGCACCGCGGGTACTTTCACCCTCGGCAGCCAATCTGCGCCGAGCCCGGTTAATCCCAAAACTTCCGCGCTCACCGCGTTAGCCGTGGCGCATACTCTACGTCGCGCGGCGAAAAGCTTCAGGGTGGGGCAATAGTCGTGATGGGCTCTAAGAAAGTTGCCGTACTAGGCTAGTTCTCGATGGCATCACCTGACAATATCCTGCTGCACCTGCCGGATGACCAAGAACAGCAAGTACGCGATATCTTCGCGCAGCTTGCGAAGCGCGGGTTTCCACTACAGAACCAAACTCCGCACATCACCCTCACCTTCGCGCCTGAGATGAAAGAACACGTCAGCAGACGCGCAGCTGAACTGCTTCCAGCGGTGATACCAGCGCAGTTTCAGCGAGTCGGCACAATCGTGTTCGGGGTCAAGCGGAAACAAACTGTTGCGTGGCTGCTGGAAACCACTGAAGAGCTTGAAGCCGTCGCGCGTGAGCTTAGCGGGATTAATCCTGACGGCCGCGGTAAGCGCTGGATTCCGCACCTGACTATGGGGCTGCGCCTGCCGCGCGAGATAGTACCGGACTATATCCGTGCACTTGATGAGCTAACCTCGCCGCATCTCAAAGAACTCACTGCGAACCGCGCTGCGTTATGGAAACCACGGATTCAAGAACTCACGGTCCTCGCTGGAGAAGAAGATGGACGCCCCGAAGACTAATCCAATCCAGGGAAAGTCTCACAGGATTCATTCAGTCAACTCCCGGATTTCTGCGGATTAGAGCGCATGATCTTGAGAGGAATTTCCCTTCTACCTTCACATTTACTTCCACGTTCTTCTAAATGTCACGCTTTAGGCTATAGCTCATGCCTAAGACATCACATACTCAAACCAAGACCCCGCGCAGCCGTTGGCAGCGCCTGCCCCTCCAAGCGGCAGCCCTGACTGTCGCTGCTGGATTGACTCTTTCTGGATGCTCGACCACTGCAGACTCTGCATCGGCAGGCAACACGGTGGCATCTGCAACCGGAACCACTGTTGCGTCCGCAATTGACTCGAGCACCACCGAGGATTCCTCGTCAACTGAGCAGACGATTACGGACACCACCGCAGCCATCGAGACATTCCTAGCCACGCTTTCCGATGAACAACGCGAAACCGTCATGTACGACTATGACGATGAAACGAAGTCCACTTCCTGGTCTAACTTCCCGGTCACCTTCGTGGACCGCGCTGGCTTGAATCTGGCTGACCTGACAGAAGGGCAGCAAGCAGCTGCCTTGGACGTAATGGAGTCGCTGTTGTGCGAAGAATCCTACTCAACCTTGGTCGGAATCATGGAAGGCGATCAGTACCTGCTGGACAACAGCAGCACCACGGAAGATTCTCTGGGTCAGTACTATATCGCCTTCTTCGGCGATGCCTCCACTACTGATGCCTACGCAGTCCAATTCGGTGGGCACCACGTTGGTATTAACGCTGACCTCAATGGTGCGGAAAACGCCATCACCTTCGCCCCAACCCACCTGGGCGTTCAGCCAGCGGTGTACATCAATGAAAATGGTGCGGAAGTACAGCCATTCGATGGCATCTACACTGGCGCCTTCGCCTTCTATGACAGCCTCAGTGCTGAACAGCAAGAAACTCTAACTTCGGGCGACGTCACCATGTGCGCGCCGGGCGATACCTGCGACTACAGCTCGGGCGAGGGTCTGACAGGAGCAGCGCTTAACGATGAACAAAAAGAGCTTCTGCTAGAGCTCATCGCAAACTGGGCTGGCATGGCTGATGAAGAGACCAATGAAGCGAACCTTGCCGAAATCGAAGCAACTCTCGATGACACGGTCCTCGCGTGGTCGGGTGAAACAACCTATGACATGAGCAGTGGTGATGGTATTTTCTTCTCAATCTCAGGACCTAACGTATACGTCGCGTTCCAGGCACAAAACGGTTCTGCGGGCGCCGACGTTGAGGGTGTGACCACCTCTGGATGGGGCCACGTTCACTCCATTTACCGCGACCCGACCAATGACTACGCCAACAGTGTCGAGCAACAAGAAGCCACCGGCGGCATGGGTGGAGGAATGCCGTCTGGCGACATGCCTGCAGGCGGTCCGGGTGAAGGCGAGATGCCGTCCGGCGATATGCCGTCTGGCGACATGCCGGATACTACCGAAGAATGATAAGTTCCTGTAGGTCCTCGGATGCTGCTGAAGCACGCACTCGAGTTCTTCACAGATTCAGTGAAACCTGTCTGATGAAAATGCGCAATACTTGGTGCTTTTCCGAGTAACGTTAATGTATGTCAGTTCACAATATTCGTCCGGAAGCGCCGTTGTGGCAGCGGCTTGTGCCCGGGGTAGTTGCAATGCGCAACTATGAGAAGGCCTGGCTGAAAGGCGACATCGTTGCCGGGGTGACGGTGGCGGCATATTTGGTGCCGCAGGTCATGGCTTTTGCAATTATTGTTGGGCTGCCACCGGTTGTGGGGTTGTGGGCATCGATTGCGCCATTAGCGCTCTACTTCGTGTTCGGGACCTCGCGGAAGATGTCGATTGGGCCGGAAACGACGACCTCGCTCATGACGGCAGCTGGCGTGGGCGCCCTAGTCGGCGCGGCTGGCGGGCCGGAACAATATTCCGAGGTCGCGGCGCTTTTAGCGTTAGGCGTGGGCGTCGTCTGTATTTTTGCTTTTATCGCTCGCCTGGGTTTCGTAACCCGCCTGCTGTCACGCCCGGTACTGATCGGATATCTGATTGGCATTGCGGTATTGATGATAATCAGTCAATTATCCAAAGTGACCAAAGTTGAGGTGGAGGGGGATGAAGTCTGGCAAGAGGTTTGGTCATTCACCCAAAACATCAATCACATGCATGTTCCTACGGTGCTGCTAGCTCTTGCTGTCCTAGTTTTCTTATACGTTGCCCGCTGGCTCTTTCCGAAATTTCCTTCGCCAATGATCGCGCTTTTGGTTGCGGCAGGAGCCGTGGCTATCTTCGGCCTGGACCGGTGGGGGCTTGAGGTTATTGGTGACATTCCGCGTGGGCTTCCTGCACCGCGTATTCCCGACTTTAGCGATGTCGAGTTTTGGGCCCTGCTGCCTTATGCCGTGGGCATTGCGATAGTGGGCTTTTCCGATAATATTCTGACTGCGCGAGCATTTGCTTCCGGCAAAGATGACAAGATTGACTCGAACCAAGAACTTCTTGCTTTGGGCACCGCGAATGTGGCTAATGGCTTCCTTCAGGGCTTCCCGGTGTCCTCGAGCGGATCACGTACGGTGCTCGGGAATACTTCGGGAGCGAAGACACAGCTACATTCGCTCGTCGTTATAGTTTTAGTCATCTTGGTATTGCTCTTTGCCGGCCCAGTCTTAAAGTTTTTCCCCGATGCAGCACTCGGTGCTTTGGTCATTTATGCCGCAACGCAACTTATCGATATCGCGGAGTTGAAGCGCATTGCCCGCTTCCGCAAAAGCGAGCTCATCATCACCGCGGTCACTGCGCTGGCGGTTATTTTCTTCGGTGTGCTCGTTGGAATTAGCGTAGCCATCGTATTATCGATCTTAGATTTGATTCGGCGCATTACCAGCCCATATGCAGATGTCTTGGGGTACGCGCCGGGGATTGCAGGCATGCATAGCCTGGATGATTATCCGGATTCGGATGTCGTGGAAGGCCTCGTGGCATTTCGTTATGACTCGCCATTATTCTTTGCCAACGCAGATGATTTCTCTTCGCGTGCGTTGCAGGCTGTCGAGGATGCACCGCAGCCGGTGCGGTGGTTTCTCCTCAACGCTGAGGCCAACACAGAAGTGGACCTCACGGCAGTGGACGTGCTGAAGGAACTACGCGAAGAATTGGAAAGCCGCGGAATTAGATTCGCTATGGCCAGGGTTAAACAAGATTTGCACCGCAGCCTAGCTCCCACGCGGTTTATTAGGGATGTGGGCGAGGACTATATTTTCGCGACTCTGCCCACAGCTGTTCGTGCGTACTCTGAAGAATTCCAGGAGCGATATAGCCGTGTGCCTCGTGGAATCCCAAAAGACATCCTCGAGGGTTAGAAAGTGTATAGAGTCACAGACATGAACCAATTCCAATTCCGGGCAAAGCGAGCATGAGCTTGCCGATGCACAACGTTCACCTAACCGGACTACTGACTTGCGCCAATGACGAGGAGTTGCGAATTGTCCGGCGACATCTTTCCAAACACGAGAATCTCACACGTGATGAACCAGGCTGTGAGCATTTCTCGGTGAAGCAGACTTCGGATCCGCTGGTGTGGAAAGTGAGTGAAAGATTCACCGACCAGGCTTCTTTCCACGCTCATCAAACACGGTCCCAAGACAGCGAGTGGGGCAGGGCGACTGCGCTTATGGCTCGCTCGTATTCGATCACACATGGTAATTCCTAGTGTGCATATGTGGCATTTATTTACTCCGTTGAAGACCTCGACACTTCAGCAATTCTCAGCAATGATGAATACATAATTGTCCTCGGAGGTGGCCATGGGGGCCGATTATTATTCGCCGTCTGGATGATGCCATTAAAAAGAAGTTAGCGGCACTGGCGAAAGAGAATGGCCGTTCAATGGAAGCTAAAGTCTGCGACATCCTGACTAGGGCTGTGCGCAAACCGATTTTGGATTAGCGCTGCTTGCTGCCGGGCAAGAACTTGAGGGCGTTGATGATCTAGTGGTTCCGCTGCGAAACGATGTTGCCAGATGGTAGAAGAAAGAATGCCTTAACGGAGAAGATCGAGGAAGCACTTTGGCTTATCGTGAAAGCCCTGCCATCTTGGCATTCGATAATTGAATACGGTAGGTCTTAGACAATCTTCCGAAGGAGCATTTTCAGTGGATGAGAACAGTTTTGAGCAAGCATTCCCAATTGGTGAACCTGATGAGGAACTAGGTAGGCATTTTACGGGAAAGAGCTATTTTGCCCCGCTCACTGATGGCACAGTGCCTGTCAAAAACGTGACCTTTGAGCCAGGATGCCGCATTCATTGGCATATCCACCACGGTAGCAATGGTGCTGGTGATCAAATTTTATTGTGTACTGCAGGCTCTGGCTGGTACCAAGCTGAGGGCGAAGCGCCCGTCAGTTTGGAGCCCGGCTCCGCCATCCGGATTCCTGCGGGAGTAAAGCATTGGCATGGCGCAAAAGCTGATTCATGGTTCTCGCACTTGACATTCACCACACCTGGGGAGGACATCAGGCATGAAGGTCTAGAACCAGTGACTGATGAGTATTACAACAACCTTTAGAATCATTTATAGAATTCCTTGAGGAATGATGAACCAACGCAAAAGGGAAGCAGGCCATGGCTGCTGAGAAGAAATCCGAAATCATTGATGGGTACACCATCAAGTATCACGCAAATGGCAAAACTCGGTGGTCAAAGGGCAAGGTCGAAGACGGTAACCCCATTGGCTATTGGGAATGGTACCGCGTGGACGGAACCATCAAACGCTCTGGACACTTCAATCACGGCGAACCGGTTGGCGAGTGGATTACCTATGACCAACAAGGAGAAGTCTATAAAGTCACCGATCGTGGCGGGGAAGCGACGGAGTAGCGGGATAAGTGGCCACCCGAGTAGCTTTGGCTTAAAGCGTGAGCATTCTGGCAGACAACTCGGGTATGGAACTTTCTGGAAAGGTAGCAGGGACTTCGTCCAATACCATTAATCCTGCTTTCGGATTCCCCCAAGCGAGCGCTTCATCATTGTGAGGCTTCCGATACACAGCATTAGGGGCACCAAAATGCTGGGCAGCCAAACTAACTATAAATTTTCTGCATGGGTTTCCCTTCTCCGTAGCTCTTGAGCCATTAAGAGTATTCGCCGGTAGCACCGTTAATTAACTCGCGCGAGATATCCAGGTGCCCAACGTGGCGGGCATACTCTTGAAGAAGGTGCAGCAAAATCCAGTGAAGTTGCGGCGCCGCTTCTATCTTGGCGAATTTGCCGCCAACCTGCGAATATTCAGTCAGCTGGTGTGCCTCGACGAGTCTTCGTGTGCTCCGTCCGGTCTCTAGGAGTAAGTCCTTGAGTTCGTCGAAGGATAATTTGGGAGTAATCCATCCGCCGTCCGGGGGCGCATCCCGCCACGGGTCTTCCACGTCACGTCCCAGAAATCCCCACTCCAACCAGCGGCGCTCGACGTTGGTCAAGTGATTGACCATGCCTGCAGGTGTCCATTGCGTCGGCACATTACTGTAGGTTAATTGCTCGGTGCTGAGGCCACGCAATTTGCTGATGACCAAATTGCGGTAATAATCCAGGTATTCCAGCAGTAAGCCGCGCATGTCTTCGGAGGAAGAGGCTCCGGACAATGAGTTGCATTCATGACTCCGGAGTCTACTTAATTATTGGCGTGGTCCTGGGCCATTTCCTGGATGAAGATGCGCTTGTTCGCCGTCATGATCCATGATGGTCAGGATCTCCGCTGGGCCCAGGTGAGCTTCTAAGAGATGCGGAGTCATGGTGGAAAACTCTACGGCTTGGCCTGGGGTGATCATGATGGTCTTCGTACCGAGGGTGAGCTTCACGGTGCCGCTGAGTACGGTGAACCATTCATAGCCGGGGTGTACAGCAGGTTCGCGTCCGGAGAGTTCTTCGGAAATTCGAATCTTGCCGATGGTTACTCCGCGTCTATCTCGTTCCCGGGATAGTAGCCAAAACGTCATTCCGTCGATGGACTGTGGCTCTGGGCGAATTACAATATCCTCGTTGCCCTCCGGCTCAACTAGTTGGTCAAGGGAGGTTCCGAGCGCTTGCGCGATGGTGACCAGCTGCTCAAGAGTGATTTTCTGATGCCCGGTCTCGATTCTGCTGAGCGTCGACGGTGAGATTTTGCAGCGGCGGGCTAAAGCCTCCAAGTTCCAATTGCGTGCCAAACGAAGACCGCGAATTCGCTGGCGAACAATCAATTCCGTATCTTTTTGCGTCATGTGCAAGAGTATATGCGTTCTACGGGACGAAGGTCTAATGTCATGAACATGACACCTCATCACCACAATCATGCACATGGCCACCCGCACGGCCATTCACATTCCGATATTGACCCATGGACACAGTTGCCTGAAGGGTTTATTGAGCGCCTCGACTTGGAGTCGCGCTTGAGCGCGCCGATTCAGGACGCCGCGATCAGCGGCTTGAGTTCCGCCCTTGAAAGCTCAGCAGCAACCGTTGTTGACCTCGGCTCTGGCTCCGGTGCCGGTACTGTTGCACTCGCCGCGGCATTTCCAAAAGCTCGAGTTCACGCTGTCGATCTTTCGGAATTGCTCCTGGAGAAGGTAGACGCTGCAGCCGCCCATGCCGATGTTGCGGACAGAGTACAACTGCATTGCACAGACCTTAGTAAGGGATGGCCTTCTGATCTACCGCGCGGTGTGGACGCGATTTGGGCTTCGCTCTCGCTCCACCACGTTCAGAACTCAGGCGAGGTTGTGCGACAAATCCATGATGCACTTCGCCCCGGCGGTGTATTCATTCTGACGGAAACCCCAGGGGATGCCCGGTTTGAACCGGAAGGCCTCAATACCTCTCGCGCCGGGCTCGGGAATCGAGTACTGGATCTAGTGCGTCACGGTGCTGACTTTGATACTGATTGGGACTCTGCATTGGCAGAAGCTGGCTTCAGCGCGACGAAGCAAGAGCTTGAGTTTGTTGCTTCCGCCAGGAGCTCCGATGGAGCGAAGTATTTGCTCAACCAGCTGCGTTCACACCAGGAACAACTTCGTGAAAGCGGAGCAGCAGAAGACACCGAAGCGCTAAATCTCGCAATCGACGAAATCCAAGCTGGCAACTCAGATATTGCTTATCGTGCGGGGCGGACCGTCTGGGTCGCACGACGCCGAGGTGCTGAAATCGATACAAATAATAGGGAGACTAAGAAAATGGATGTAGCAGTAATCGGTGGCGGTGCGGCGGGACTCGCCGCGTCTATTGCGCTGGGGCGCTCCCGGCGAAATATCGTGGTCATTGATGATGGGCATCCCCGCAATGCGCCTGCCGATGCCGCGCACAATGTGTTGGGCAATGAGGGCATCTCTCCGCTTGAATTACTGGAAAAGGGGAGGGCGGAAGCGAAGTCTTATGGCGTGAACTTCATCAAAGGCCGAGTAGCTCAGATTGATGGCGAAATAGACGGCTTCACTTTGAGTCTGGAGGGCACTGGTCAGCAGGTACAAGCCCGAAGAATTATTATTGCTACCGGATTGGTTGATGAGCTTCCGGATATCCCAGGAGTTCAGGAAGGCTGGGGTGCAACGGTCTTGCACTGTCCATTCTGTCACGGCTGGGAAGTAAAGGACCAAAAGATTGCCGTGCTCGCCAGCGGGGAACTAGCTGCACATCAAGCAGTGCTATTCCGTCAGCTCAGTGAGGATGTCACGGTATTCCTGAATGATGTTGCCGAGCCAGCCGCTGAGGTTCTTGAGCAACTCGACGCGCTTAGTATTTCACTCGTGCGTGGGGCAGTAGAGAAATTGGTGATGGATGGCAACCAAGTTCAGGGCGTAAAGATAGAAAATAGTGAGGTGTTTGATGCCGACGCGGTCGTCGTCGCGCCGAAGTTTAACGCGCGAACTGAGCTTTTTGATTCTCTCGGTGGTGCGGCGGAAGAGACACCATTCGCAGGCAGATTCCGACTGACCCACAGGGAAGAACTCCTATTGACGGAGTCTGAGCGGCTGGAAATGCTGCCCAAGCTATGGCGATGGTGGTTTCCTCGGCCGCTGCTGGTGTCGCAACTGGTGCTGCAGTCCACGGTGATCTTGCCTTTGCTGATCTTAACCAGGCAGTGCTTTCTCGACAGGAGAAATAGCAGTCCTCCACATTTACTATGCAGTGTGCATTCCTACATTAATGACGGTGCCTGAATCATCACAGTAAAAGAACCTCGAGACGCCCCAGGGCTCCTCAGTAAGCGGGTGGACGATGTCCACGCCGGCAGTCCGTGCACGGGCATGGGCCTGATGTGCATCATCAACAAAGATGGATATATCTGGATTGACCGGGGCAGTCCTATCCTGCGTCATGACACTGAACTGGTTCCCGTGGGAATCGGAAAGCGTGGTGATCCAGCCGTGCTCCATGACCACGATCATGCCAAGTGCCTCCATATGCTGCGCGAGTACTTGCTCAGCGCCAATACCCAATTGTAATTTGGGACCGCATTCTAGGCTCCTCAACCAGAGTGGACCTCAGGTTATGGGCATCCGATTTGTGGGCTAGGAGACCCTACCGAAGGAAGTGCTAGATTTTGTATACAGTCTCGATTTAATCGAGGGTAATCGACCCCCTTCCAGGCCTCTCGTTGAAGCTCAAATGGAAGGGGCCTTTCAATTATCGGGGCATAATGTGAAACCGAGTCTATCGTGTGACGCACAACTGGAGCTTTTCTAGACAGAGGTCTCTCAGCTGCTGATAGGGCTGACTGTATTCGCTTCCGTACAGGTGCGTACCATGGTTTGTCTGCGTAATCGCAGCACGCAACGAAGACGCCTTTGGAATCATTCAATTATTGATGCGGGTCCTACACCCAATAACGTCAGGCAGAAGGCAAAAGGTGTGGGGCAGTTCGGGCCAAGATCGGTGATTGATGCAATCTCTTCTCTAGATGATTTTCTTAAGCGGGGTCAGCTCGACGACTCGTTACTGCCGAAACTTGCAGATGTACATGAACAGAGTTCTGAATATTGGGCAGGATTGAGCAGGCCAGTAAACCCTCGAGATTGAAAAGTGCCCTGCCCCTGAAGTTCCTACTCAGCTGTAATCCGCAAGAGATCTGCGGAAAGAATTAGTAAGCTGCGGCCTCAGATTTGTCGTGGTGGGGGTGAAAATAAGAACTGCAGCGCAGGCTTGAACCCGCACCCACTAGGTCGACAAACTATATAGGGATACCCCCGGATCTGTATAATTCCCCCTGGAGAATATCTGTAAAATTGCTTTTGAGAGAAAGGTACTGGACGTAGAGCGCGGAGGGTGGAATGACAGTCTATTCAACAATTAGGGCGGTTACATGGCTGGTGGCAGGCGTTGGTGCGCTGGTGATTGGGAAAAGTCTGGTGAGGGTGCTTTGCCAATGAATAATTTAGCTGGCATGCGAACGGTGGAGGCCATGGCCAGCGAAGAAGCGTGGGTTGCGGGGCACAAGGCAGCTGCAGGCATGCTGAAGCTCAGTAGCATTCCATTTCTCATTGGCGGCGTAGCCTGCTTGGTTGTTGGTGATTCTTGGATCTCCTGGATAAGCGCGCCGGTCGTTATCCTTTCCATCTCGATAATCCTTGTTGCGTCAAGCAAAGCAAAGCAGCAGCATTGGCGCAGGGGTAAATCGCTTCTACCTGCAATGCGGATTTTGGGGTCCGCATTATAGATGGGCGTTTGTCTTGGAAGTATTAACGTGGTCCTGGTGCTTGGAACTCAATGCCGATTGACGCCGGGCTAGAAGGTAGCAAGAAGTTCCTCGATAACGCGTAGGGTGTGCATTGCTGTGAGGGCGGCGCCCTCATGAGTCTGTTTATCGGAGCGGATGACGTGGCCATTGGCTACAGCAGGTAGCTGCTTAAAGAGCCCGCCATTTTGGAACTCTTCCCAAACCTGCGGGTCATTGACCAAAGTGATGATGCCGTCGGCATCTTGGAAACCGCCGAGAGTTTGCTCGAGACTGTACTCAATTTTTTCACCATCGATTGCATCCTGGAACGCCGTCGATGGAGTTGCACCAAGATCGCGAAGGGTTAGTGATAGTAGGCGGTTGGGGCGGGTTTCCAGGCTCTCGCCGTTGTAGCTCATTGGTACGAAAGTGTTCTCGGCAAGAGCGTCCGCATACTCTTTCGAAAGCTCAGCAACTTCATCGTCGTACTCGCCAATCGACGCTTCTGCGCGCTCCTCGGTTCCGGTGGCTCCTGCCACGAGGCGAAGATCGTCCTGCCAAGTGCTTGTGCTTTGATCGCCAATGGCCAATACCGGTGCAATAGACTCCAGTTCGTCCTGCAGCGGCTGGACATCATCTATACGGCTGATGATGAGGTCCGGTTCGGCTGTTGCGATGGCTTCCAAATTGATGTCATCGGCAAGAAATAGCTCTTCAGCGCCAGCTTCTTTAGCCGCCTCCAATTCATCCGCCACAGGAGATTCCAAGTCAAGGGAGCTAGCTTCCTCATATGGATAGCCAGTCAGTGGCAGTCCGAGTGACAGGACGATGTCCAAATCGCGGCGGCCTTCAAGGACCACAATCGAGTCAATTTCGGTCGGTACTGACACTTCACCGAGTACCGTGTCGACGGTACGAACATCACTAGAAGCTTGCGGATCATCGTTGGTGGATTCGGCTGGACTTGAACAGCCAGCCAGGGTCACGGCGGCAATGATTGCGGGAATCAGGAAAGCGAACTTGGATATTTTCACTTAAGCGAGCCTAGCCTAACTCATTCTATTCACGGCAATTGTGGCAGTGTGATGTCCGCAACGCGAACGGATGTTAAGGGGATAGATCGGCTAGATTTTAAGCCACTCGGTGAGACTATCGAGCTGTGAGCGTAGCTCGGGCCAAGGGGTGTTGAGGTTAAGCGCTTGCGCACCAATCCGATTTCCTTGGACAACCACATCGAGTCCCGGTTGTGTATCAGAATTTGTCTGGGCATATAGCAATAGGCCGCTGACATGACCTGTTTGGTGGACGTCTTGATTCTTGACGTATGAAAGTACTTGGTACAGGTGTCCAGAGTGAATGGTCGATTTGGACCCGTATTTGTGGCGTTGCATGGATTTGCTGTAGTACTTGGCATCAATGATGAGTGTGCGAGAGCCATGGCGCAGCGTTAAGTCGGTTCGCATTGCAGGTAACTGGTGAGTACCTACCGCGCTTTCTACGTTGTAGTCCCAATTCACTTTGGATGCAGAAGGCTTGAATTCTGGGTAGTGGAAAGTGAAAAATTGGCGGAGAAATCTTTCATAAAGCGTGCTCATCGCTTCTTCAGATAACCAAGAACCTAGTTTCACGTTTCCAGATTCTTTGTTCGGAAGCATCCCACGGACGATGAGTTCGCAAACACCGAGCAACATTCGGTAGCTGGCATTCGCCTGGTGGTAGTGCAGGTCTTTCCATTGTATTGAAGAAGGGGAAATGAGCGTGACATCTTCCAGATACGGCAGCAGACGATGCAGCGCCTTTCGGCGTGAGGCTTGGACTTCGCCGCTCTTAATGAGAAGTGCGATGACGGACTTCAGTACGCGGTTGTGGGGCACATCGGGAAGATACTCATCGAACTGGCAAATGAGACGACCACGGGTATGGGAACTCCTAGTCAAGGTCTGGGTCACGTCAATACGGCCGCGGACAGTAGTCAGCTCTTTAGTCTGCGGTAGATAATCACGAAACAGTCCGCGTTTAACCTGACGATTTACGCCACGGATAAGAATCTCAGATAAGAGGTCATGGAGGTTTTCAAAGTTTTCCTTACCGACCTTTTCTGGTTCTCCATGTCGAAGCGCCCCGAAGGCGTACGCGAGCATCACGTACACATTCTGAATCAAGATAGGGCTCTGTCTCATTGGACCGCGTCGCGGAGTTTATCCGCCCAAATATTGGCAGTATCAGGCTCGTCGAACCAATACTCTTCCATCAACGGGACGAGTTCATCTTCAACGACTGAATAGAGCCATGTATCAATTCCATTTGGCTCCAGTGGTTTTCCAGGCTCATCCGCAGGGGTAGATAAGAAGCTATGCCCGACAGCAAATCCTTCGCCTAGGCTAGGATCATCGGCGATGTCGTGATTGAGTTCAGAAATCACGTTGACTAATGCGTTTAGCTTGTTGTTGCCGATTTCATTTTGCTTTTCGCGGAAACCCTCAGAGTCGAAACCTGGTTTCATGTGGAAGAACCCAAAGCGCCGGCGAAGGGCATAGTCCAGTACCGCTAGGCTGCGGTCTGCCGTGTTCATCATCCCGATGATATGGAGGTTGGCTGGAACGTAGAAGTCTTCCTTCTTATACTGAAGTCTTATTGCCTGCCCGCGTTTATCTGCTTCTATGAGCATGAGGAGTTCTCCGAAAATCTTCGAAATATTGCCTCGGTTGATTTCGTCGATAATGAAGAAATAGGGGCGATCTGGATCATCGATTGCCTCTTTGCAGAACCGGTAGAAATGGCCTTCGACTAGGCTGAAGCCACCCGATTCATTGGGGCGGTAGCCCATCATGAGATCTTCGTATGAGTAGCTCTGGTGAAATTGAACCATCCTTATTCGGGCAGGATCTTTTTCACCCATGATCGAATACGCCAGTCTTTTTGCCGCAAAGGTCTTGCCGACGCCAGGAGGGCCAGCGAGGATAACATTCTTCTTTCTTTTTACTAGGCCGCGGAGGCGGTCGTACTGAGTCTCATCGACGTATACTTCGCCTAAGAAATCGCTTTGGTCGTATTTTTCTGGCTTTTCATTAATGACAGGTTCTATCAGTTCGGAGTCCTCGACAATTGAAGCCTCGAGCTGCTCAATTACATCGATATTCTGAGAGATATCGGTGAGGGTCTTCATAGGGGCGGTACCCGGGTAGTCCCATTCGCCAATGTAGTCCCAGTCGACAGAGCGGATATGTGGGTATAGAGGGGAGTCTTCTAAATACCGGGGATTTGAGGAAACCACACCGCGTCCGAGAATCTTTGCTCTGCCGAGTTTGGCGTAGACGATATCGCCGATTGCCATTTCATTGTGGAAATCCCATACTATTTTGGCTTCGTTTGTTCTACGGGTGCCGGGGTTTTCCTCCGTTAGCTTCACTCGAATTTCTTCACGTGATTCGTAATCAGATAGTTTACCTAGTTCGGGCCAGCCAATGGCCATTATTCCTTCATCGGAAAACTCAGCCCATTTCGAAGCTTGCTCACCAGGAGCGTACACCCAGTAGCGTCGTTGACGAGGTTCAGCCACGTCGGAGGAAGCGGAGAAACTGGAAGAGCGTTCAGCTTGATTTACTTTGTTTTCAGGTTGCCATTGCTCAATGACACCGGGTGACCAGAAATGAAATTGAACCTTTAACTCTTCAGCTAACGAGGATCGAATCCGAAGTAAATCACGGTCAATTGATTTAGGGTCGTTACCAGTGATTCCGTCGATCAGAGAAGAGAACCCGAGCTGAATTTCAGCCTTCGTTTTCGCAGAAGATATTACTTCGAATTCATCCGGATGTGCAAGGAACTGAAATGCATTGCGAATATCTGGAAGATCATGATCTAGAGACAATAGGGTCTCTTGAAATCGCCATCCGTCTTGTTGAAGCAACGACCGTTTGGAGTCGTCTAACAGCGAAATATGCTTGATAAAGCGTGTTGACCAGATGAGGTGTTTCCAGAGCTGACCGTTATAGCCTTGTCCACTCCTAAAACCGGACTGGTTGGAGGGGCGAGCTAAGCATTCCTGCATAAGGTTGGGGAGAGTAGCAGGGGTTTTGAGCATCGTAAGTATGCCTTCAACATGCGAACGGCGGGTGGACGGTCTTGAGTTTCGCACCGGGTGCTCACGTAGAAATACTAGTTCTGCAGCGAGTAGCAAAACGGCATCGGGGGCGTCTCGCAATTGTAAATCTAGCTTTTCCCACTGCCCAAGGCTTGTGCCTGGCTTCGGATCGTCCTCAATGCGAGCACGGAGATCTTCTGCTACCGTCTCAGTCCAAATCTCGATTTCCGGGTTGATAACTGATTTTCTGTCACCGAGCATATGGCCAAAAATCTCACTGACATCTGTTGCAAGCTTGGTGCCTAAGCTGGGGCGCGAGGCAACGACCTTTGCCATATCGATGTGGAAATCACCAGGAACAATCATGTGTTTAGTTTTCCAGAACGCACCGAAGTATGCAGGGTTTCTATCTATTTGCTGTTGGTAACTCGAGTTTCTGAGTTAGTCCATTTGTAAGACCGTGCGTAATTCGGCAAAGAACTCGGGGCGAATCGTGTGGGTGACGGTGCGTCCCTGCTGGGAGCGTTCAAGGAGGCCGGCTTCGGTGAGCTTCCTTAGGTGATGGGAGACCGTTGGTTGAGTCAAGCCGACGCTTTCGGTGATGTCATTGACGGTGCCGGGGCCACAGCCATCGGCGGCAAGGCGGGAGAGGATTTGCAGTCGCACGGGCTCGGCTAAGACTTTAAATAGCGCTGCATAACGGGTGGCTTCATCTTCCGTCAGCGGACCGGAGCCCAGCGAGCAGCATTCGGAGAGATCTGTGAGTGGGAGCAGTTGAGGGGAAGCCATGTATCCAGTCTATATTGACGTGGGTCTATGGGAAAAGTACCCTTTATATAGAAGTTCATCTATATGTAAAAGTGTGGGAGACAATATGGCCAAGTTGCAGCAGGTTGAACCGGAGATTTCTCTTCAGGGAAATACGCGAGGCATGTCATTTCTAGACCGGTATCTGGGAATCTGGATTCTTATTGCCATGGTGCTTGGCTTGATTCTGGGGCGCACAATTCCAGTTTTGGGGGATACACTTAATGCCATAGAGATTGGTGATATTTCTATTCCTATCGCTATCGGCCTCTTTGTCATGATGTACCCGCCGCTGGCCAAGGTGCGTTTTGATAAAACAATTGAGATTGCCACAGATAAGCGCCTGATGGTGGTGTCGCTTTTCTTGAACTGGATTGTGGGCCCAGCGTTTATGTTTGCGCTGGCCTGGATTTTCCTGCCTGATCAGCCGGAGCTACGCACTGGATTGATTATCGTAGGGCTGGCGCGCTGCATTGCTATGGTGCTGGTCTGGTCGGACCTCTCCTGCGCGGACCGTGAAGCAACGGCAGTCTTGGTGGCAATCAACTCTGTTTTCCAGGTATTGATGTTTGGTGTTCTCGGGTGGTTTTACCTGCAGGTTCTTCCATCCTGGCTGGGCTTGGAAACCACATCGGCCGAATTTTCATTCTGGACAATCATGGTCTCAGTGGTCGTGTTCCTGGGCATCCCATTGTTGGCAGGCCTGCTCTCGCGCACAATTGGAGAGAAAATCAAAGGCCGAAATTGGTATCAAAATAAGTTCTTGCCGGCGATTTCGCCATTATCCTTGATTGGCCTGTTGTTTACCATCGTGTTGCTCTTTGCCCTGCAAGGAGATCAGATCATGGAGCAGCCGTGGGCTGTCGCACGCCTAGCGTTGCCGCTGTTGGTCTACTTCACCGGAATGTTCTTTATCGCCCTGTTTGTTTCCCGCGCGACAGGCATGAATTACGCGCAATCTGCGTCGGTGTCCTTTACCGCCGCTGGTAATAACTTCGAATTGGCTATCGCGGTCTCCATCGCCACGTTCGGGGTTTCCTCTGGTCAAGCTCTCGCAGGAACCATCGGCCCGCTGATTGAAGTGCCAGTGCTCATCGCATTGGTTTATGTCATGCTGAAAATTGCTCCCAAGCTCTTCCCGAATGATCCCACCGTTCCTGCCTCATCTTCGAAGGAGTCAGTACTCTCATGACAACTCGTCCCAAAGTCCTTTTCATTTGTGTCGGCAATGGCGGCAAGTCCCAGATGGCTGCCGCCCTGGCACAGCTTCATGCTAGAGAACGTCTTGAAATTCATTCAGCCGGAACGAAACCAGGCAGCAAACTCAACGCACAATCTGTGGACGCAATCGCTGAAGTAGGCGCTGATATGTCGAATGGACAGCCCAAAGCAATCGACCCGGAATTGCTGCGAGAGGTCGACAGGACTGTCATCTTGGGTAAAGATGCCCAACTAGATTTTCCAACTGATGCCCGTGGAAGTCTGGAACGGTGGGAGACAGATGAGCCATCGGCACGCGGCATCGAGGGCATGGAAAGGATGCGTCTTATCCGCGAGGATATTGATGCCCGAGTGCGAAAGCTTGTTGAAGAGTTCGAACTCTAACGGGAAGAGCCCCTAGGCACTTCCCGCCCCAATCGGTGCGGTGAGGGCAGCGGTAGGCCATGATGGATTCATGGTTGTGACAAGCTCAAAGCAAGCGCGCCGGGGATCATTACTGATTTCCTATGGGCATACAACGGTCGATTTTGCCCAAGGCGCAATTGCGGCGCTGATGCCTTTCCTCGTTCTCGAAGGTGGCTATAGCTACGCTGAGGCAGCGGGCATTATGCTGACGTTTTCCCTGGTCTCATCGATTATTCAGCCGGTGCTTGGCATTATGGGGGATAAGTGGCGCATGCGCTGGCTGATTCCAGTCAGCGTGATGCTTTCTGGCGCCGGTATCGCGGCGATTGGCTTGGTGGATTCATATTGGGCTGTGGCGGCGCTGGCATCTGCCGCCGGCATTGGTGTGGCGGCTTTCCACCCGGCTAGTGCCAGTCGCGCCCGTGAGGTCAGTGGTGGGGACCATGTTTTGATGTCGTGGTACTCGCTCGGCGGTAACTTTGGTTTCGCCCTGGGGCCTTTAATTGTGGCCATCACTATTGGTGTCTTTGGGCTATCTGCCACGCCGCTACTTATTATCCCGGCATTAACCGGCACGGTGGCGACGCTTGTGCTTAACCGCTATGGCGCTGCCACGGTCAATAAGGGCAAGCGCAGACAGGAGCACCGCGATGATTGGGCATCGTTCGGGCTGATGGGTATCGCGATTGTTTGCCGCTCCATTGTCTTTGTCGGTATTGGTACGTTCATTGTGCTTTTCATGCACGAATTCCGGGGCGTGCCAGAAAATATTGCGAATGCCTCGCTCTTTATCTTCTACATCATGGGCGCGTTTGGCACGGCCATCGGTGGACACCTGGCACGACGCTGGGATAGAACGGCTATTTTGCGCGGTTCCTACTTGCTGTCCATCCCGATGTTGGCCTGTTTATTCCTAATTCCTGGGCCATTAGCGTGGGTATTTATCATCCTCACGGCGCTTACCCTGTATGTGCCATTCTCACTGCAGGTCACTTTGGGCCAAGACTTCTTGCCCAACCATATGAGCACTGCCAGTGGCGTGACCTTGGGCCTTGCGGTCTCAGTTGGCGGCATTGCAACACCGCTCATTGGTTGGCTGGCAGACCACATTGGCTTGGAATATGCGCTGCTCCCGCTGATCGCACTGCCACTGGTGGCGTATCTCGCGCTGCGGAAGATCTCAGATCCGCAAGCTGCAACGACAAAGATTTAGCTTTCTCCCAGCGAACCGGTCAGACGTGAGTAGAATTCAGTGGTGAATTCATTCATGCCGACAAACTCCACACGCTTGTCTTGTTGGTCGTATTTAGTTTCGATAGCATCGAGCGCCGCCACGGTGGAAGCATCCCAAATGTGGGACTTGCTCATATCAATAATGACGCGTTTTGGGTCAGCGGTGTATTCAAACATCGTGGTCAAATCGTTGCTGGAGGCGAAGAGCAGTTGGCCTTCCACGGCGTAATAGGCAACGTCGGCGCCATCGACTTCTTTGACCTCACGGCGGACGGAAATGAGGTGCGCGACGCGGCGGACAAACATCACGCTGGCAGCAAAGACACCAACCACAACGCCGATGGCGAGGTTCTCTGTTGGCACGACTACGGCGACGGTGATGAGCATGATGGCAGTTTCGCTCTTTGGCATGCGCTTGAGCGTTGAAGGCTTGATGGAGTGCCAATCAAAAGTGCCAACAGAAACCATCACCATGATTGCCACCAGTGCCGCCATGGGAATAGTTGCTACCAAGTCGCCTAAAACCACGATGAGAATCAGCAGGAAGGCACCGGCCAAGAAGGTTGAGATTCGCGTGCGTGCACCGGAAGCCTTCACATTGATCATGGTCTGACCAATCATTGCGCAGCCACCCATGCCGCCGAACATGCCCGACGCAATATTGGCTACACCTTGGCCCCAACTTTCACGAGTCTTATTGGAATGGGTATCTGTAACCTCATCCACCAACTTGGCGGTCATCAAGGACTCCATCAAACCAACCAGCGCCATAGCCAGGGCATAAGGGGCGATAATCGTTAGGGTCTCCCAAGTAAGAGGTACATCTGGGATAATTAACGAAGGCAGGCTGCTGGGTAGCTCTCCCTTATCACCAACGGTTGGCACGGAAATAGCGAAGAAAGCCACGATGGCGGTAATGATCACGATGGTAATCAGCGGCGCCGGAATAGCCTTGGTGAGCTTTGGGAAGAAAACCAAGATGACAATACCCAGGGCAAAGAGGGGATATACCGCCCAGGAGACGTCGATGAGTTCGGGGAGTTGGGCCATAAAAATCAGAATTGCTAAGGAGTTAACGAATCCGACCATGACGCTGCGCGGGATAAAGCGCATCAGCTTGGCTACCCCCAGCACAGCCAGGACAATTTGCAGCACGCCGGCAAGTAGAACGGTTGCGATGAGGTAATCCAGGCCGTATTCGCGCACAACGGGTGCGACCACTAGGGCCACAGCACCGGTTGCCGCAGAAATCATGGCGGGACGGCCACCCACCACCGCAATGGTCATCGCCATGATGAAGGAGGAATACAGACCAACCATTGGGTCTACGCCCGCGATAATGGAGAAGGAAATTGCTTCCGGAATAAGTGCCAGCGCCACTACCAGGCCGGCGAGAGCTTCCCGCAGCAAAATCCGCGGTGATTTCAATGCAGTTAAGACTGAGGGTTGTGGGCGATATCGATTGCTATTAGTAGCAGGGACGGATACGGCGGTCATGAAACTATGGCTCCAAAACAACGAGATTAGCGACTACCAAAAGTCCTAATGTACTGCAGGGAGACTAGGTCGGCGAATGCACGCTGAGCTTTTGCTTGCCGATGCCACCGCCGTGAAACTTAAGCCGCTCATACGATGGCAACGCCCAAGACCACCAGGATGAAACCAAGGACTTGCAAAGAACCGCAGATTATTTGGTAGCGGTCCCAGCGCCGGCGCATTTCCATGAATTCTTTGGTCGCGGTGGTGGTTTCAATCCTGCCGGTTTTAACATTGATGGGAACGTTGCCGAAAATGGTAACAACCAGCGCCATAATTAATGCGAGAGCAGCAGAGATGGTGAAGTAATTTGTGTGATGGATAGCTAGAGCTATGCCTAAAACGACGCCTAAGGTCATCCCGATGGGCATGATACGCCGGAAAGTTTTGAGTAGGCCTTTCTCGAAGCGCAGCTGCTGATCTGGTTCCAGCTGGCGAATGACGGGGTGCACAAATGCGGATGAGCCGAACTCGGAGGCGCCGAAAAATCCTGTGACCAGGATAGTTAAAACAGAAATCCAACTCATGAGATTCCTTTAGTCTAAATACTAAAATGGATAGTATAGCTATCTATGTCGGGTTTTAAGTCATGTTACTCTAACTTAAATAGAATGCAGGTATATGCAACTTTTGTTTGGGAAGGAGGAGCACATGTTGGCTACCGAACATGCCGAAAGTCCAGCGGGTATCCGGATGGCAGAGCTGTCTCGAGTAACTGGTGTCAGTGTTTCCACTATTAAGTTCTACCTGCGCGAAGGATTGGTTCAGCAAGGGAAGTTAACGAATTCGAACCAAGCTCTCTACGATGAGTCTCATATTGAACGCATTCGTCTAGTACGTAGTTTGTCCAAGATTGCCCAGCTGCCGTTGTCTACTATTGGTGAAGTCTTGAAATCAGTAGATGATGGGGGAAATCCCCATAAGGCAATGGGGAAAGTTCAAGGGGCGCTGGTGCGCGAGGTCGTCCCTGAGGCCGTATCTTCCGAAGTTCAGGAACTGCTGGATGCTGAGATTAAGAAGCAGGGGTGGATGGTCCATAAAGAATCAGAGGCCTATCGCAAAGCACTTAATGCACTTCAAGAACTGTCAAACCAAAACTTGAGTTCGCCGATGAATTCTTTATCTGAGTACGCTGCGGGGGCTAATAGGATCGCTGAAACTGATATAGCTACCTTGGATGGGGCTGCTTCCGCCACCGATCTGATTCGGATGATGGCTCTGGGGACGACGCTGCGAAGTACTCTTACTGATGCATTGATTTTCCTGGCTCAACAACATCACTCGGGGAAGCACTTCGGGGCGCCCCGTGGGGAGTGAGTCTTTTCCGCTTCTGTAGGCGAAAGCCTGTCCACAGCAACCACACCAAAGTGAATTCACCCAAGCTGAGCGTATCGATATCCGCGATTGTCATTGCGGAGTCGAATGCATAACCCACACCTGCGACTATCAGCAAAATGCTGATGAGCGTGGGTAGCTCTCGCGAGCGGCGCATCGCTATACCTGCGAGGAGCAGGTGCAAGCCGAAGATACCCAGGCTATAGTCTCAAATTTTGACAAAGGTATTGCCGTGACGGCCGATGATGAGCACGATCGTCGCAGTTAGTAGCCCGATGGAATAGAGAATTCTCAGTAGGGCCGCCCAGTTAGCTAGAATTTTGCCGCCGCTGTGGAGAACCGAATTGAGCGACAGCGCAACTACGATGTCGAGGATTGTGATGATAAAACCGACGAAAGTAGTGATCCCGTACTGTCCTTGCGGAAGCGCTACGAGAAACCCGATGGGGGAGGCTAAAGCCATAGCCAGCAGGATGAACCCAGCGGCGATCCGAAAGGTTGATTGGGTCCCGGCAATAATTGGCGTGGTAGTCGCCATTGATATGTTTACTGCCTACTTCAAATAGCTTGGATATACGGCGTTTTCATCCGGCTCGTGGATGCCGAAGACATTGCCATCGGTGTCGCGGAAATAGCCTTGCCACGCCATGCCAGGCAGTGCGTATTTTTCAACGACGACTTTTCCTCCGGCTGCCGCAATCTTTCTGGCAGTGATATCGAAACTGACAACTCCCATGGTCAGGACCGCACCATTGGAGGAATTTTCTGGCGATGGCGGGGCGGAGTCTTTCTCACGTTCCATGATCGCGCCATTGATACCTGGGCTATCCTCGGGACCAGTGATGACACCGAAGTAAGGGCGCTGGGCGTATTCGGAATAATCCTCGTATGTCCAGCCAAAAGCGGCGGCGTAGAAGTCAAGGGCTTTGCGGACATCGAATGCTTCAATTTCAAAGTGGATTGGGCGTGACATGCGCTCTCACCTTCGTTGAGGGGGATAGCTATATGGAGTTGAAGACTGATCTCCAATTATGCCACCACTTTGAAAGCAGGATCGTTTTCCTACAATCTGGCCAGCTCCAGTGCCCGAGGATCCTATTAGAAACGGTAATTAAGGTACTCATCAACCACAGCAGCGCCAAGGCCATCCAAGTCAGGAGCAACCACGCGGCCGCCAACACGGTCGGCGAGCTGGTTGAGGAAATTCTCCAGTCCATGATCATGACCGAGGCGGAAGAATGTCGTGCGGGTGCCACGTTTGGTGACTTTCTCTAACTGGGTGACAGTGGAGTACATCGTTTGCTGGTCGGTTGGCCAGTTGAACCAGGCACGGCCATCGGGCTGCAGATAGGCGGTGGGCTCGCCATCGGTGACAATCAGCAGTGTGGGCTGCATCGACGGAAATCGTGCGAAGAAACGTTCAGCCAGCAACAATGCATGGTGCAAGTTGGTACCTTGTTCCTGGACAGGTGGAAGACCAGTGAGCTCCTCAATAGCCATAGTCATGGCATTGCGGCCAAAAGTAATAAGGGCCAGTTCATCATTGCGGAAACGGGTGCTAATCAGATGGTGCAGGGCTAGCGCTGTTTGCTTCATCGGCACCCAGCGGCCCTCGGCTGCCATTGAATAACTGGTGTCCACCAAAAGGGCGACAGCATTTAGGGTACGTTGTTCGGTTTCCACCACTTCTATGTCATTAACCGTCAGCTTTAGCTTGTCACCGGTGCCGGCGGTGCGTTGAATAGCATTCGTGATTGTCTGGGTGACATCCCAGGGCTGAGTATCACCAAATTCATAAGGGCGAGAGGCCCCCGTTTGCTCACCAGTCGCACCAGTCAGACGCGAATCACGGGTGCCGGAGCGTGGAGAAAGCTGTTCTGTCGCGCTGTCCAGTAAGGACTTACCGAGCCGGCGCATTGCCTGCGGGCTGAGTTTGAGTGTGCCGTCCGGGGTGCGGCGCAACAGACCGCTATCGCGCATGGCGCGGTCGATCTTATTGAGCATGTCCGCAGAGATTGCGGCGTCATCACCAAGCTGGCGGCGCAAGGCTTCCAGGTCCAAATCTGACTGGTCATGGCGAAGCTGCTCTGCCAAGCGATCCAACTCGGCAAGGTCCTGCATAGCTCCGGTGCCATCGCCCAGACCCATGCCTTCCTCACCGGAGAAGTTTTCCGAACTAGACCAATCCAGCTCGGGCCGCAGGCCTTGTAAATTGCCAGCCAGATCACCGAGCAGATCCTGCAATTCCGGCGACCCGAAGGCTTGGGAGGACAGCTGCATCAATTCATTGCGCTGTTCCTCCGACATTGAATTGAGCATGCGCTGGGCAGCAGCCGAACGTTGCGCCAAAATATCAATGAGTTCATTAATATTGCGCGGGTTCTCAGGAAACTGCTCACCGTGCTTGGACATGAAATGAGCAAAATCAGCCGGAGTATCTTCATCGCGGCGGTGCTTAGCCAAGAGCTCATTTAAGTCGCGCAGCATTTCAGCAATGGTGGCTTTTTCTTCTTCGGTGGCGCCTTCCAGTGCTTGCTTCATGCCGGCGAATTGCTGATCCAGCATTTCTCGGCCTAAAAGATCCCGAATCTGCTCAAATTTTTGACGGGCATCGGATGACTGCCAGTCATAGTTATTGAGCTCTGAGACAGCAGCGGCGGTGGAGTCGGGCAGGTTCTGAATCTGCATTTCGCGAAAAGCACGATCGGTGTCATCCATATCAATATCGCGGGCAAGCTGAGCACGCTCCAGCAAGAGGGCATCGTCAAGCAATGCTTTAACCTCCTGCAACGTGCCGCCGAGGTTGCTCTTCTGCAAGAGCTCTTGCCGACGCTGGGCTGCCTGCCACGCTAATTCATCAAAACCGTCCTGGCCTTTCGCGCCACGACGCAGGTACTCCCGTAGCGCCTGCTCAGGGGAGTATCCCGCCATGATGTCATCAGCGATATCGCGCAGCGCGTCGGAAAGATCGACCGGCGGGGCAAGCGGATCCGCACCGCCGGTATAACGTCCATAGCGGCTACGACGCGGACCAATAGGGTGTGGCATGGCGGATTAAACTCCTTAACCGTAAATGGTTTCGCCCTCGCCGGAGTCCTTAGCAATCTTCCGGGAGAGGAACAGGCCTTCCAACGCCAGCTCAATCGCACCGGCGCGGGCGCCTTCACTAGTAGCGCCGAATGCATCGGCAATATCGTCATATAACGTGGTCTCGCCCAACTCAGGGAGATTGGCCAAGAAATCGGCGGCGGAAATACTTGCGCTGGTGGTCACCGTGATGCTGCCATCTAAAGCGGCAATGAGTGGGTTGAAGTCCAGCGTGCGCAAGGTCGAGCGGACAGCCTCAGCAGTCGAAGTGCGCAGAAGATACTCCAAAATATCCCATTCACGGCCTTCCTCGCCCGACTCGAATTCAATCTTGCCGCCCAGTACTTCTACTGCCGATTCAACATCAACTAATCGGGCAACAGCGGTATCTTCGCCGCGAACGGTGGCGCGGTGTAATGCGGCAGCAGCAATGGTTTCCGCGCCAGCAATAGCAAAACGCGCGGACACACCGGCACGTTGATTGACTGCGGAGGATTCACGCAAAGCACGGGTATAACGGGCCAGAATCTCCAGCAGAATGTCGGGCACTTCTGCAACCAGCTGGGCTTCCTGGCGAATCACAGCAACCTCATCCTCTAAGGAGAGCGGGTAGTGCGTGCGGATTTCAGCCCCGAAGCGATCCTTGAGCGGGGTAATAATGCGGCCACGGTTGGTGTAATCCTCAGGGTTCGCAGACGCCACCACCAGCACATCCAATGGAAGCCGAAGCATATAACCGCGAATCTGAACATCGCGTTCTTCCATCACATTCAGCATGGATACCTGAATACGTTCAGCCAAGTCAGGAAGCTCATTGATGGCAACAATGCCGCGGTTAGAGCGCGGAATCAGGCCATAGTGAATGGTTTCAGGATCACCCAGGCGACGGCCTTCGGCCACACGCATGGGGTCAATGTCACCAATAAGGTCAGCAACAGAGGTATCCGGGGTGGCTAGTTTCTCCGCATAGCGGTCCTCGCGGCGCAGCCAGGTAATAGGAAGAGCATCCCCTTCGGCTTCGGCGCGCTTCTTTGATGCATCTGTGATGGGGTTAAAAGGATCCTCGCGCAATTCAGAATCAGCGATGACCGGAACCCATTCATCAAGCAGTTCAGTCAGAGAACGCAAGAGGCGCGTCTTACCCTGGCCGCGCTCGCCCAAAAGCACAATGTCATGACCAGCAATGAGCGCGCGCTCAACCTGCGGGATGACCGTGTGCTCCAGACCATGGAGACCAGGCCAGGGATCTTGACCCTCGCGCAGCTTGTCCAGAAGGTTATCGCGGATTTCGGCGCGCAAAGAACGGTGTGCGTAGCCGGCGGCCTTCAGCTCACCGACTGTGGAAAGATTTGGTGGAAGACTCACACTCCCAACCCTAATCAAAAACTTCCGCGCGGGGTGCAGTTCAATTCCTATAGGTATGCTGCATGGCATGAGTCAGGCGTCCGAATCCACCACAACAGCTAGTAAAGAAGCTGGGCCATCGACGATTATTCTGCTTATTCGTCATGGACAAACACCGACGACAGGGCAAGTTTTGCCAGGCCGCGCGCCAGGATTGCATTTGGCTGATCGCGGGCAAGAGCAAGCCCGGGATGTGGCACAGCGGATTGAGGGGCTGGAGCTGTCAGCGATTTATTCATCGCCCATGTTAAGGGCGCAGGAGACCGCCGCACCGACGATTGACGCGCAAGGTTTAAAAGCACAGCTTGCGGATTCCCTCATCGAGTGCGATTTCGGGGCCTGGACAGGAAAGAAGCTGAGTGAGCTTAATAAGCTTCCTGAGTGGAAGGAAGTACAAAACTCACCATCGACCTTCCGTTTTCCTGAAGGTGAGAGTTTCGTAGAGATGCAGCAACGCATGGTTGATGGCATCGAAGAAATCGCGAGCGCGCATCCTGGTGAGGTCGTCGCTGCTTTTAGCCATGCGGACACCATCAAAGCCGCGGTTGCGCATTTTGTGGGAACTCCGCTGGATTCTTTCCAGCGCATACATATCGATACTGCCTCGATTTCTGCCGTGGAATTCACCAAGGACGGTATGAGAATGCTGGTGACCAACTCGCGCACGGGTTCATTGGCGTATTTGCGTCCGAAAGATGCAGCTCCGAAAGATGGAGCACAGTGATTACGCCACCTTTTGAGCGTGAGCTGGAGCTGATGCAATTCGGTGAGATGGGCATTGTCCAGCAGCTCGTGGAGTCCAGCAACATCGGCTTTGTTGTGGACTTTGAATTAGATGATGCCTACGGCTGGGCCGTTTATAAACCTGAGGCCGGTGAGCAGCCACTGTGGGATTTTCCGCCGGGACTATATAAACGGGAACGTGCAGCATTTGTCTTGAGTGAATACTTGGGCTGGCATGTGGTGCCACCGACGGTGATTCGCCATGATGCGCCCGCTGGGGTGGGGTCTTTTCAGTGGTTCATTCATAATGGTGGAGAACACTACTTTCCTCTGGTGGATAGTAGGGAAGACCTGCATGAACAGTTCATTCGCATGGCTGTGTTTGATTTGCTGTGCAATAACACGGACCGCAAATCAGGCCACGTTCTGCTCGACGGCAACCATATTTGGGGCATTGACCACGGCCTGTGCTTTTCCGTTCCGCCGAAGCTGCGCACGGTGATTTGGGAATTCGGTGGTTATTCGATTCCCGATGATCTAGTTGAGGCAGTCGAGCCACTCATGGAGCATGTGCCGGAGGAACTAGAGGAATTACTTCACCCGATAGAAATTGAAGCGCTGCAACGACGTGCGTCACGGATTTCACGGCTGCCATACTTGCCACAGCCCACGTCTCACCGTCAATTCCCGTGGCCATTGATTTAGGTACAGTGGCGGTCACAACCCGTTCTAAGGAGCACGTAAATGACCGACGTAAAAGCACTTGCAACGACATTCGCCCAAGCACATGAATCCGGAAAACTTCTTGTTCTACCCACTGCCTGGGACACGTGGTCCGCAGACTTGGTAGAAAAGGCAGGTTTCGAAGGACTGACGGTTGGCAGTCACCCTGTTGCTGATGCCACCGGTAGCTCCGATGGTGAGAATATGGACTTTGCTGATTACCTCGACGTGGTCAGGAAGATCACCGCCACGGTGAATATCCCGGTTTCCGTTGATGTGGAATCTGGTTATGGTCTTGAACCTGCTGAACTTATTGAGCGCCTCATTGAAGCTGGTGCCGTTGGCGCCAATATCGAGGATGTGGTCTACCGCGAGAATGACCGCGTGCGGGATGCCCAAGAGCACGCTGACTACATTGCTGCCGCACGCCAGGCGGCTGATGCTGCCGGAGTGGATTTCGTTATTAACGGACGCACCGATGCGATGAAGCTGGGTACCGCGATCTTTGAAGACCCACTGGGAGAAGCTGAAAAGCGAATCCGCCTCATGCAGGAAGCTGGTGCCCGTTCGGTGTACCCAGTGGCACTGAGTACTGATGAACAGGTCAAGGAACTCGTGGATGCCGTATCTATTCCGGTCAACGTCACCGCGCACCCAGTCAAGGGCCACAGCGCAGGAGATATAACTGCGTTAAAGGAAATCGGGGTTCGCCGCGTTACCTTCGGCCCGCTGTGGCAAAAGTGGCTGGATGAGGTTTCGCTCGAGCAATTCAAGCAGTGGACCTAAAGGTAAGGCCGGAACTTGAAATACACTGAGCACATTGAGATTGATTTACCACGCGGCGAGGTCGTCCGGTTGATATCGGACTTCACCACCATCCCGAAGTAGCTGCGTGGCCTAGTCTCCCATGAACCGATGAACGGTCAGCACGGGGAGGTAGGAACTGTCTCGCGTATCGTTTTCGATACCGGCGGGCAGACCATGGAGGCCACCGAAAAAGTAGTGCGCCAGGACCCGAAAGATTTAAACGATCTGAAATCCTCAGAGACTGTCTACTATGACCGAGAGCTGCAAGCCGAGGGCATGTGGAGTATTTCCAAAGACAGGTTCAATGAACTGGAACCAGATCGAACGTTATGGGAAAGCGACAGTGAATACCGCTTCGATAGTGCATTCATGAAATTACTTGCCCCCTTAATGAAAGGGTCTTTCCGCAAACAACAGAGAATGCACATGGGGGATTTTAAAGCCTTTGCTGAGCGTGGAGTTGATGTCCGCGATTCTCAAGGCTGAATTAATTTTAGCTGAGGGGCAGAATCAAAAATGAAATAAGGGGTGGTTGATCGTCCTTTCCTTTAGGGCGCGCCGTGCTGGGGCTTTCCAGTGCGGCGCGCCTTTTGTGTGACATGAGATTGTGTCCTCGTGCGGGTGTCAGATGAATTGGGACACGTGAAGTACATCACCGAAAAATCGACTGATATGTGATGTGTGACCACAAAGATGTATAGAAAGTGTGGTGGAATACAAGTCTTTGGTGAAAGAAAGTTGAATCTTCCGCAGTCTCTATAAGGATTTCAAAAACTACTTGACTTATGCGGAGATATGTATAACATTAGGTAACCCTCCGTGACGTTTGTCACCAATCGGATGGAAATGTTCATGAATCTTTTGACTACGGTCAGTGACTGGATTTGGAATCCACTCGCATATTTCGCGCTAGCAGTTGGCGTATTCTTCATATTCGTTACCAAAGCGGTGCAGTTTCGGCGCCTCCCGGATATGCTTCGGCAACTCAAAGACAGTGAATCCGGTAACGGCAGCCTCTCTTCACCCCAACGGTGACCCGTTCCGCGGGTGACCCGGATGAGATTTCCGCTGGTGCAGGCATTGGCGACTTCTCCTTGGTCTGGAATATTGGACAGGGCCTGTCCAAGTCCATCCTGGGCGGCCCGTCCACGTTGACCGAAACCATCGCTGCCGCATTGCGCGACCGTATTGATACCGGCGCGCAGGTCCACGAGGTCACTCAGCACAAGGACCATGTCGTGGCTCGCTTTGAACAAGATGGCGTGGAGAAGGAAGTTTCTGCCCGCACAGTCATCATGGCAACGCCAGCTACTGTTTCTCATAAGATTGGTGTTGATCTTCGTCCTGAACTGCGTGAAGCCTTGGGTAAAGTGCAGTACGGTTCCTACGTGGCCGGCGCATTCTTGACCGATGAGACCACCCCGCAGGTCTGGGACAGTGCATATGGCATCGCTACACCGAATCGATCTATGGCTGTCACGTTGAACATGGGCAATATCGTTCGCGGTCCGGAGACCTCCCGCCAGCCGGGTGGGTCCATCATGTGCTTTTCTCCGGCAACGTTGGCAAATAACTTGCTTCCGCTTACCGATGGACAGATGACTGACACCTACATCAAAGACCTGTCCGTGGTGCTGCCGGGCTTTGAAAACATGATCGAAGAATCCCACATCCAGCGTTGGGAGCTCGGTGCACCGTATTGCTTCCCAGGTCGCGCGAAATTGCAAAACCCTGATGAAGCCAGAAGAGCGCGTATTCCTGGCCGGTGACTACCTCGGTTCGCTATACACGGAAACTGCCATTACCTCGGCGTTTACTGCAGCACAACGCGCAGCTAGCTTGCTTGCTCGTGAAAACCAGCCACGCAACACCACCCTGGCAGCAACCCATGCAGACACATCGTCTGCTGACGCATCTGCTGCAGACACACTTCCAGCAGCCTAAATACAGATTTTCAAGGAGAAAACATGAGCAAAAAAGTAGAACTTCGCGGCGTACTGACCGCTTTGTCCACCCCTTTCACCGGCACTGAGGACATCGATGTTGACCTGTTGAAGAAGGTCGTTGACCGCTCCATCAACGGCGGTGTCAACGGTGTTGTCGCTGGTGGATCCACCGGTGAATTTGCATCGCTGAGCAGCGAGGAGCGCATTCAGTTGGTCGATACCGTAGTTTCCCACACTGCTGGACGCGTGCCAGTCGTGGCACAGACCGGTGCAACCACCACCCGCGAAGCCATCCGACTGTCCAAGAAAGCACAAGCCTCTGGCGCAGATGTACTCATGCTGGTCACCCCATACTATGAGCCACTGAGCTTGGACGAGACGCTTACCTACATTCGCACCGTGGCAGATGAAGTCGAATTGCCAGTGATACTCTACAACATTCCGGGCGCGACCGGTGTGAACCTCGATGCCGATACTGCCGGCAGCCTGGCGCGTGAGTTCGATAATATCCACTATATTAAGGACTCGTCCGCCAACTGGGAGCAGGCACTGCAGCTCATTCACCACCACTCTGATGTGTTGGATACCATCATCGGTTGGGACAGCTACATCTACAGCGCGCTCGTCGAAGGCGCTGCCGGTGTCCTGTCCGGCGCGGCGAATGTCACCCCAGAAGAAATCGTCGCCGTGGTCAAGCTCATCCAAGAAGGAAAGCTCGCCGAAGGCCTCGATGCTTGGACCAAGGTCTACCCAGTTATTGACGCGATGATTTCTGAGCCTTTCATCGCAGCTGTAAAGAAGGGCATGGACCTGCAAGGATTCCCAATCGGTTCGCCATGTGCACCAATGGCAGATATCTCCGATGAAGCCACCGCCCGAGTTGAGCAGGCGCTCAAGAACCTCAACTCCTAACATCGGCGCGCAAGAGTCCCGGCTATCTCCCTGTCGAAGAGCTAGCCGGGACCTTTAGCGTCTTAGTTAATAGAAATATCGCTTTCAGTATTAATACCTCGTGAAATGGAACGCTTGACGATGCACAAGCGCTCAATCTTCTTCGCCGCCGCATTAATAACCTTCTCGCGCTCTGCTTCATCCAGTTCATCAGCCTTAATGGTCAGCTCAAAGAGCATATCGGTGATGAAGTTATCTTCTTCCGCGGACTTTACTGAAGCCTCCGCCTCAAAATCCTCGCCCAGCATGTGTGCCAGCTGCGCATCCGCCGAAAGCGAGGCACAACCCAAGAGTGCCGCTTGCAAGAGCTCGCCCGGTGAAAATGCACCCGGGGTGCCATGCGGGGGAGACCTTCAGTGAGGTGCCATCGCGGTTGGTGACGGTGTATTCATTTAACTTGGTGCGCCTTGCTTTCATAGC
The DNA here is from genome assembly GCF_043673995.1 of Corynebacterium sp. L4757. Taxonomy (NCBI): domain Bacteria; kingdom Bacillati; phylum Actinomycetota; class Actinomycetes; order Mycobacteriales; family Corynebacteriaceae; genus Corynebacterium; species Corynebacterium sp. L4757. The sequence goes on from NZ_JBIMEN010000004.1 coordinate 37,040, forward strand.
CATAAACCCCAGGCTAACAGAATTCATTTTTCCCGTTTGAACTGCGCAAAGCATTGAATTCGAAGTTCCCGGCTTCGGGCAGCTGTACCTGAAGTCCAGCGTTGCGAAAAAGAGTTAGGGGGCCATCGGCAAGCAAAGCTCCTGCTGTCTTTTCTGTCACCTTTAACGCTTGAATCTTTTCTGAGAATGTTTAAGCGTTACGCGGCCAAGGTAGCTCAATATAGGACTCCAAGCTTTGGTTGTGCTTGGAGAGCAGCCTGGCGAGTGCTGCGATATCTTCTTCATCCCAATCAGCGTAAATCTTAATTAAGTCTTCGCGGCGCGCCGCCAGCTCCCGAGCGAGCATCTCCAGCCCATGAGGGGAGGGGCGGTGCAGCTTCGCTGGGGCATCCGCGTCTTCAATAACCTCGATGAGGTCATTAGCAATAGCCGCCTTTAACTGCCGATGCACCGTGGACACGTTCAAACCGAAAGCTTCAGCGAGCTCATTAACAGTCATCGGGCCCTGCGCGTTCATGCGAGTGAGCAGAATCAGCGCGCTGCGGTCCATGATCGTCTCACGCTTAATCGCTGGCAGATTCTGGACTGCATAACGCGTCAGCAAGATAATCTCATAGGCGATATGATCTAGAACCTGGTCTAAATCCTGCTCGTGTGGATCAGGCTTTTCCGGTTCGGGGGCATCTGCGGGCATGATGTGTGAATCTCGCTCCTTGAAGGGGTGAATCTTTATCTAGAATGTATCCTATCAGCGCGGTTGCATGATGCAATAAAGGGGGCTAGCTTATTATGCAGGCTATTTGCATGATGCAATTCGTATTTGAGAAGGAGAACCGTGCCCACAACTGAAAAGGTCAAACTTTTTACGCCACTCTTTGCCATGGGGTGGGTGGCCAATTTCCTGCAATTTTTGGTGTTCTACTTTTTGATCACCACGATGGCGCTGTATGCCATCAAGGAATTTGGCGCGAATGAAACGCAAGCTGGCTTTGCATCCAGCGCGATTGTGATTGGTGCGATCTTCTCCCGCTTCTTCTCGGGTTATATTATTGACCGCTTCGGCCGCCGCACCATCGTGCTGATTTCTGTCATCTGCACGACGATTGCCTGTGCGTTATACATCCCGATTGATTCTCTACCTGTGCTTTATGCCAACCGATTTTTCCATGGTGTGGGCTATGCCTTCTCCGTGACAGCGATTATGGCGATGGTGCAAGAACTAATCCCATCCCAGCGTCGATCTGAGGGCACCGGATACCTGGCGCTCGGTACGACCGTTTCTGCTGCTCTGGGCCCAGCCTTGGCGCTCTTCGTGCTGGGCGCATTCGACTATGACATGCTCTTTGTCGTCGTCTTAGGCATTTCCATTATTTCGTTGATCGCCTCAGTGTTCATGTACGTCCGCACTTCAGAGCCTGAACAAACTGGTGAGCCAGTGAAGTTTAGCCTGAAATCTATCGTGAACCCGAAGATCGTCCCTATCGGAATCTTCATTTTGCTCGTGGGCTTTGCCTACTCGGGCGTCATCGCGCACATCAATGCCTTTGCTGAAGAACGCAACGTCGTTGCTGGCGCTGGCCTTTTCTTTATCGCCTACGCAATCTCCATGTTCGTGATGCGCTCTTTCTTGGGTAAATTACAGGACCGCCGCGGTGACAATATTGTGGTCTACTTCGGCCTCATCTTCTTTGTTATCTCCTTTGTTGTCTTGTCTTTGTCCACTGCCAATTGGCATGTAGTTGTCGCAGGCGTCTTGGCTGGTTTGGGCTATGGCACCCTCATGCCAGCGGTTCAATCCATCGCCGTGGGCGTGGTGGATAAAAGCGAATTCGGTACCGCATTCTCCACGCTCTTCCTCTTCGTGGACATCGGATTCGGCTTTGGCCCCATCATTCTCGGCGCGGTATCTGCCTGGATTGGTTTCGGCGCCATGTATGCGGTCCTAGCAGGAGTGGGTGTTGTCGCCGGCATCTTCTACGTTTGCACCCACGCGCGCACCGAACGCGCAAAGTACGGTGTGGTCCACAACGTCGACTCCATGGTGCTAGCAAGTTAGATTTCTCATTGCTTCTTTGCGGCTGCGTGCCTTGAGCTTCCTCTTGGTTCAGGCACGCAGCTTTCTTTGTGCAATAGTTAAAAGATAAACCATACTTCGCTGCGATTTTGTGATTTAAGCTGCCGCAATGCTCCCCGGCTTATGTGGATGCAAAATTTCTGCTACCTTAATTGCTTGGCCACACAAGGCCATTGAAGGATTCGCGTTAGAGCTGCCTAGAGCAGAACTACTTCAGCTGAAGATCCTTCTCTTTTCATCTTCGACGAAACGACACGTGAAGTCCCCGGAACCAGGACTTCTGACACGGCACGCTCGAGCTACACACGCCTTAAATGTCAGGAGACTCCATGGATGCAACCACCCATGCCCACAGTGGGCCAAAACCTAAGTCATCCCCAGGCTGGATGATTACGATTGCTGCAGCCGCAGCATTTTTGGCCACTTTCAATGAAACTTTCCTCAACGTTGCCTTTGATCCCATCATGAGTGATCTCGGCGTAGACGTGAATACCGTACAGTGGCTGACCACCGGATATTTGCTGGTAGCTGCAGTGTTCGTGCCTGTCGCCAATGTGCTGTACCGCCGCTTTTCCACCCGTAATCTCTTCGTGGCAGTTACCGCCATCATGGTTATTGGTTCCGTTGTTGGCGCCATCGCACCAAACTTCGCAGTGCTGCTCATTGGCCGCTTGCTCCAAGCAATCGGCACCGGCTTGCTCACCCCAATCGGTATGAATATCACCCTCGCGGTTTCTCCCCGCGAAAAGCTTGGCATGAACATGGGCATCATGGCCGCGATGACCACCTTGGGCCCATCACTGGCCATCGTTCTATCCGGCGCACTGCTCACGATTGCCCCATGGCGTATCCTGATGTGGGTCTTTGGCGCACTCGTGCTTATCGTGCTGATTGCCGGTGCGGTGATTCTCTACACCGTTGTGGACCTTGGTCGCCCAGTCTTGGACGTAACTTCTTTCATTCTCATCGCGGTTGCCCTGGTGGGCATCCTTTATGGTGTGCACGCCGCATTTGGCGGCAACCTATTGGCGGCTGTTGGCATCTTGGTCATCGGTTTGCTCTTCCTGTGGGCATTTATCCGTCGCCAAAACCGCATTGATAATCCGCTGATTGACTTGCGTCCGTTCAAGTCAGCAGCTTTTAACCGCGGCGTCCTCATGACAATGCTGGGCTTGCTCTTCGTCTTCGCCATGAACGTGGTTATCCCTCTGTTTCTGCAAGCAGCACGCGGTACCGCGCCCATGGCGGCTTCTTTGACCTTGGCACCTGGCATTTTGTTGACGGTCGTCCTTGGCCCAATTGCAGGTCGGCTCTTCGACCGCTTCGGCGGACGTTGGTCCATCCCGCTCGGCTTCATCGTCATGGCTGTATTCGTAGCACTCGTCGGCGTTGCAGCAGGCCAGGAGTCCTTGCTGATCTTCGGCGCGCTCTACATTCCAGCTGTCCTGGCCACCGCATTCGTGATCGGCCCATCCCAGACTTTCGCGCTGTCACACTTGGACCAAGAATCCAGCCCGCATGGTGTGACCGTTATTTCCACCAGCTTCCAGATTGCCGGTGGAGTGGGCACTTCACTGGCTGCTGGTATCTATGGCATGGTCAGCGCCTCCCAGATCGAATCTGGCGTCAATGAAGTAGATGCGCTCATCACCGGTTTCCGCGGCGCAACCATCCTCGTTGTGATTACCTCGCTCATCGGCGTATTCCTGGCCATCCGCGCATACTCCGCACGCAAGCCACAAGTTGCTCAGACCTCCGAGGGCACCATTTCAGGACTGATGAAGGATGAGGTTTACACCGTTAATTCCTCAAATACAGTCTTGGAGACCCTGTACAAGTTCACTTCTCTGGGCATTTCAGGTGCGCCAGTCGTTGATAAGGACAACCGCCTCGTCGGATTCATTTCAGATGGCGATATCCTGCGTTACCTCTCTGCAGCTCACCCTTCCTCGGCGAATATCTACTCCTTCGCTATCGGCGCGGACGCTGACTTGGCGCAGGCCATGCAGGAAATCGGCGAGATTAACGTCATGCGCTTGGCAACCAAGGACGTGATTTCCTTGCCGCACACGGCCACGGTCGCGGATGCAGTAGCAGCGCTTTCCGATGCCAACCTGAAGAAAGTACCCGTCACCACCGATGATGGCGAGATGGTAGGAATCATTAGCCGTTCCGCTATTAACCGCCTGGCTATCGCAAGCTACCTTGAGGCTCATCACCAGGAAAAGCTTCCTGCTTAATCATCCGTGGTACTGCCTTAATCATCACCACCATGATGAGAAGCTCCACCAGAGTTTGAGTAACCACCACCAAGGGCGCCAAGTCGAATTCTGGGGGAAGCGCTAGAACCAGCGGCAAAATCACCAAAGAATTTCGGGTAACGCCGCTAAAGACAACCGCACGCCGGGCTGGAATATCCAGCCCGGCTGCTTTTGCGATCACAGCTCCCACGAAGGCCATGATGGCAGCGAATACAATATAGATAGGAATCACTGCGACCAGACGCGTAATTTCATGGGCCACGCCTGAAATCTGTGATGCCACGATGACAGCCAACGTTGCCATCATCAACAAAACCATGGCATCAGACATGAGGCTTGCGAGCCGCGTGCCCCATTTCCAGCGCTGCGCTGCCTGCTGCGTGAGTGCCGCCAGAATCAGCGGAACCACGATTAAGAACAGAAAAGCCTCTATGAAAGGCATGAAGTCTATGGCTTGGACGAACTCCGAGCCTACAATCAGCCACAAATAGACCGGCAGCATCACCATTTGTCCGAGCATCAAGAGGGGAGTGGCTGATAATAACTTCTCATGTGCGGCACCCGCCAGATGGCTAAAGACGATGACGTAATCCACGCACGGCACCAAGAGCACAAAGAGGACACCAATTAATAAGACCTGATCGCTTGCGATAAAACGCGTCAGAATCCACACAATAACCGGTGCGATAAGGAAGTTAATGCTTGTGATTACCAGCACAAAGCGGAGATCTTTAAAACTGGCCGAAATCCGGTTGAAGGGTACTGCTAGAAAGGTCGAATAGAGCAAAAGACCCAGGATAGGGTTGATTGCGGGCTCAAAAACCACCGAACTTTGTGGAACAGACAGCCCAATTATGGAACCGCCCACAAGCGCGGCCAAGTACATAAGGATCTGATTCTTCTCTAGCCACGCGATCATCCGGTTCTCCTTTTCAATACCGTTGATGAGTATATAGCTGAAAACAATCTCCAGTGCAGTTAGGTGGGTGGCATCTACCTGCACTTTGTCGTCTCTGTGGCCGTACGTAGGCGCAATGGTACTCAGCTGTGTACTTCCTGCCCATCAGGATTGCTGCACACTCAGCGGCTTTTCGCACATCGAATGTTGAGCCCCAGGATTGAGTTAATGGCGGTCTCGTAATTGCGGCAAAGAGACAAATCGGAATCTTGATCTCACATTCGCTCGGCGGCGTTCCTGACTGATTGTATGATGCAATCGATCTGCCTGCGGATATGTAATTATCGAGCAAGGCCGAAGTCGAAAACGAGATAAATATTGTAGAACATTCCTTGCGTTTTTCATCTCTCGAAAACCGGTCAAGTCTCGTAATTTCCAACCCCCATAAAGGGGGTATTTTGGCGCGAGTTTCGGCCGTGAGCTCTCGTATTAATCTGCGTTCTGGATTAAGCTCCACCGCATGTTTGAAACATAAATGGAAATGAACACGTTTCGATAACATCGTTGCGCTGTGCATGTTCGTGAATGTATGTAATCGCCTTTTCCCTATCCATTCCGCTTTTCTGGAATCCTAAAAATTCAACAGAGGATTACGTACTATCTTCGAATTTGCAATTCACTAACGTCCGGTTTAGGCGCTCAATGCTCGTTTGTAGATTTGAGCCCCTAAGTTCTGGAGGTGTCATCACGCTGGTTGGAAACCGCGTTATGTGCCCGTTATTGGACTTTAAATTTCTCGTTTATATTTCATTCAGATCAGGCTCAAATATATCCAAAAATTGCGGTCTGCCTGCTGTAACGCAATCGTTATAACGTGGCGGATTCCCCTAATTTCACTACGGTAGAAAACATGACGAACTCTTTTGAAGCTAAGCTCCACAAAGTTGATATGAAGGTAGATAAGCAGGTGCCCTCTTCGCTGCGCGAATTACTGCAGGAAGAATTCCTTGATCGCTTCGACATGAGCATGCCCGAGCTAGCGGCAGCCATCCGCATATCGGAAGACCAACTCGACGAAGCTTTGAACGGCAGTAACCCTCAGCTGCCAGAGCTCGCGCAACGCCTGGGTCGCTACTTCGGTACTTCCGGTCATTTTTGGATGTCTATTGTTACCCACCACTCTCTGGAAGTCGCCCGCCAAGAATTGGGCTCTGATCTTTATGAGATTGACCCTCATACTGACACCATCTTTGATGACGGCGAAGAATACGTCGCCGTCGCCGAATAGCGTCTAATCCAAAGGCACCACGCTGATATCAGCAGGCAGAGTTTCAGCCTGAGACTCAATCTGGTTGAGTTCAGTGCTTGGTGCTACCTCGGTCACCTCGAGAATATCTTGGTTCTCAATCTGCGCATCCTCACTCTGTGCATCCTCACTCTGCGGTGCCAACTGTAGGGTGCGCAGGGCTGGCGCTTCAGGGGTAATGCCGAAGAACTTATCCAGTCCCTTGACGTTGAATTGCGTGGAGTTATAACGCGAATCATCGTCGGTCTTCCACTGGGAGATCACCAGATCCATGTTGTCCAACGTGGAGCCCGGAACGATATACGCGCCATAGAGCTGCGAAAAGTTTGATTCATTCTGCGTCTGATTCCACGGCCCGGAGACGATGACATCGGCAGGCGAAATAGCATTCCAGTCCACATCGATGTCCTTGGAAATGCGAATTTCTATACTCATACGTTCTTCGTTAAACATCGCCAATACCCAATGCCCCTGGATATACCGCAAGTTCAACTCACCAGCGCGAACATTGGTGGACAAGATAGGCTTTCCAATCTTGCTTGTCCACTGGCCAGTATCCGGCTGGAAATATTCCCAGTTGCCATAGTTGGCAATGTCCTCAGGCTTAAAACGCTGCAGGTACACATCATCCTTGCGCTGGAATTGCGTCGAGGCCTGATAGATATAACCATCCGGGCCTTTCGCCCAAGAAATCAGGTTGGTCATGCCGCCGTTAAAGCCCGGGCGTTGATCACCAATCTTGTCCCAAGTTTGTCCATTATCAGTGGACTTCCAGATATGCGTTTGCAGCACATTGCCAATCCCTCGCACCCGCATGCCCTGCATATAGAGCGTGCCATCAATATTGATGATGTCTGAAGGAATGACGGTCAAAATGCCATCCTGAGGAATGTCCACCAATTCTTGGGCAATCTCGCCGTCATTGAGCGGGCGGAGAATCTTAATCCGGCCATTCTCCTTCGTTGCCACCACGCCAGGAATACGTATCCACGTGCCATTGCCCAGCTTATTTCCACGCCAGGAGTCACCAAAGATGATCGCGAACTCTTCGCCTTCTTCAAACTCTGTCATCACGCCCAAGTCACCCACGAGCAGACCGATTTCCTCAGACAGCCCTGGTCCCAGCAAATCACCGATGAGGGTGGTGTCAATACCAGGGGAGATGTCACTTGCGTGAGGCGTAGAAGTATCGCCGGAATTACCGGAAGAGCTCGACGAGCCAGAAGACCCCGAGGAACTTCCTGAAAATAGCGACGACATTGAACTTTGCGCACTCGCCACAGGGGCCAACGTGGCACTTAACGCGAATGCAGTCGCAGATGCAAGAACGGGAACGAGGAACTTTTTGCGCATCAAAATCTCCGGTGTGAAGTGAGTAGGGGGGAGGGAGTGAAAGTTTTAACTGAGAACAAACTAGCAGCTTAGTCGCTGCCACGTGCGTCTAGCTCACACTAGGGTGGAAGAATGCCCCGCACAATTCTGGTCACCGCTTTCGATCCTTTCGGCGGCGAAACACTTAATCCTGCCCGCGAAATCGCAGCCCAGCTGCCCGCAGAGGTGAACGGCGCGCGCATCATTACCCTCGACATGCCCACCGCTTTTTCTTCGGTGGCAGGGGTGCTTCAGGAGGGCATCGGCAAGCATCGCCCCGACGCCATTGTCTGCCTTGGCCAAGCCGGCGGCCGCCACGCTATCTCTGTCGAACGCGTGGCCATCAATATTGCCGACGCACCCATTCCAGACAACGAGGGCACAGTGCTTGCCGATGCCCCCATCAACCCCTCAGACCCCACCGCCTACTTTGCGACTTTGCCCGTCAAAGCCATGGTGCACGCCATTCGCGCCAGCGGCATTCCAGCAGAGCTATCCCATACCGCCGGCACATTTGTCTGTAACTACCTGATGTATACGGCGCTCGATATTCTTGCCGGAACCGAAATGCTGGCTGGGTTCATTCACGTGCCTTACATTCCGGCGCAGGCCAAAGATCCATCGCTGCCGCTGGATGACCTTGTCCGCGGCGTCACCGCAGCGCTGGAAGTCCTGACCGTCGATTCTGCGGCCGCTACCGATATTCGCGGCAGCCTGCACTAGCGCCCGAACATGCTACGCACTGCTCGGGTTTGTCGACTCCCACACTGCAGCCCATTTCTCACCCAAAGTTGCCACCGTCTCATGCGCATTCAAACCACTGGGCTGGGGAACCACCCACAACGCAACATCTTCTGGCCAGCCTTCCGGAAGCACATCTTGGCGCCCTAGCTTGGCCTTCTTCAACCCAAAAGCCTGCCGATACGCCGTGATTCCTGAAATCGCCACCGACTCCGGGCGCAAGGCGATGACTTTCTGGATCATGCGGGCGGCGCCATCGGCAAGCTGCTCTTTAGTCAGCTCATCCGCACGGGAAGTTGCCAATTCCGGAACAAAGTTAGTGACCCCAATCCTTTTCTCCGCGAACTCCTGCAAGGCTGATTCCGGCAAACCCGCCGAGGCGTCCACCAGGTGATCCATCACGCCACCAGCCTTCAGCGACGGCCAAAACCTGTTGCCCGGATGCGCGAAAGGGGCATTGACGGCCGCTGTCCACGGGCTCGGATTTACACCCACAATCAGCATCCGCAGGCGCTGCGTCTCATCAGCAGCGGGCACGATGTCATCAATTGGCTTGAGATGAAAACGCGTCAAATCTTTCTTAGTTGGTTTTGCTCCTTGCATGGGCGATGGGCGACGTGATTCAAACTTCATAACCACCATTGTGGCATCTTTATGAAGTTGTGACAGCCGCGCTGCGCTGCGACGACACCGCGTTATTCCCGAAAACGGCTGGTGCAGGGCGGCGAAAGTGCGCAAAACTACTTAGGCTCGGAATCAAGCGCTCGAAAGAAAGCAAATAATGCCCTGTCGGGAAGGGTCGATGCGAGCGCCAAACACATACACAAGAAACGAACTACCTCTTAGAAGAGGAAGGATAAATTCTTTATGTCTTTGAACGTCCGTGACCTACTTTCTGCAACTGCCTACGACAACAACGGCGACAAACTCGGCGACGTCAATGAAGTCTTCGTTGATGATGCCTCCGGTCAGCCGACCTTCGTCGATGTCAACCATGGCCTATTCGGAATGGGCAACTCACTGGTCCCGCTACGCGGGCACTCCGTTGATGGCGACTCTCTGACCCTGGGCTTTGCCAAAGATCGCATTAAGAACGCACCTGATTTCGACTCCGATAAGCCACTGACTCCACAGCAGCAAACCGAAATCTACGAGCACTACGGCATTTCCGAGGCTGCTGACGTCCAGGGCTACACCGGCGGCGAACGCCCTGAAGCAACCGATGCCACTGAAGCAGCCGAAGCAACCGAAACTTCCACGGCCGATACCAAGGCTGCTGGTGCTGGTGCAGCAGGTGCTGGCGTAGCTGGCGCGGGTGCAGCTGGCGCCGGCGTTGCTGGAGCTGGTGTAACTGGTGCTGCCGCAACCGATTCCGGCACCTCCGATTCCACGACCGACGAGGAACGCCCACGCCCAGACTTCTCAGATAACGTTCGCTCTGATGAAGCTGCCACTGCAGGCAACTCAGCCACCGAAACACCTGCGGCTTCCACAGCCGCTGCAGGAGCCGGGGGAGTCGCAGGTACTTCCACTGCTGACGGATCTGCGTCTGATGCTTCCACCAATGGCGCGAATAACAATGAGATGATTCGCTCCGAGGAGCATCTCAACGTCGATACTGAACGCGTCCAGACTGGTGAAGCACGTCTGCGTAAGTACGTGGTCACCGAGACCGAGACCGTTGAAGTCCCCGTTACCCGCGAGGAAGTCAAGGTCGAGCGCACCCCAATCGACCCTGATGACGCGTCCTCCCAAGCTGTATCGGGCGGCCTAGATTCCAACCTCACTGAAGAGGAAGCATCCGTCACCCTTCATGAGGAGCGCCCAGTAGTTAATAAGGAAACCGTGCCCGTGGAAAAGGTCAACCTTTCCGCCGAGCAAGTCTCCGATACCGAGCGAGTATCCGAGGAAGTCCGTAAGGAGCAGATTGAAGCCGACGGCATTGATGGCTTCGACGAGCAGAAGTAGACAACTACTGATTCCTTAGCCGAACCCCACGCTTGTGCGTGGGGTTCTTCGCGTCTGCGCCCTTCGCGCTCATAATCTCGTCCGCCCCTTCGACTTCGCGTGTGTTGGTGAGCGCGAAGGGCGCGCGGCGGGCGAAGACATAAAAAAGCGGCCCGCGCCGGTGATGGCGGGGCCGCAAAGATGCGGAATTATTTAAGCCTTGGATGGTGCGACGGCAGCTTCGATGCCATCGGCGGCTTCATCCCATACCTTTTGGTCAAGGATATCGGCGCGCTTAGCAACGATGGTTGCGGCGACAGACTGCCCGGTGACGTTAACGGCGGTGCGGCCCATATCGATGATTGGCTCAACCGCAAGCAGCAGTCCAACGCCGGCGAGCGGCAGCCCCAGCGTGGACAGCGTCAAGGTCAGCATGACGGTTGCGCCCGTGGTGCCGGCGGTCGCGGCAGAGCCGATGACGGAGACGAAAATGATCAGCAGGTAGTGCGTTATCGTCAACTCGATGTCATAGAACTGTGCGACGAAAATAGCGGCGATAGCAGGGTAGATGGAGGCACAGCCGTCCATCTTGGTGGTGGCGCCGAGCGGGATGGCGAAGGATGCGTATTCGCTCGGCACGCCCATGGAGCGCTCAGTCACGCGCTGGGTAACAGGCATGACGCCCATGGAGGAACGGGTGACAAAACCGAGGGAAAATACTGGCCAGACGCGCTTGTAGAAGTCCATGACCGGAATGCCGTTAAACTTCAGCACGGCTGGGTAGACCACAGCGATGACCAGGGCCAGTCCAACGTAGATGGCCAGCACAAACTTGCCCAAAGACCCCAGTGCATCCCAGCCATAGGTGGCTACAGCCTTGCCGATGAGTGCCGCGGTGCCGATGGGCGCCAGGCGAATGATCCACCATAGGATGACCTGGATGACCTTGAGGAAGGATTCGGTAAAGCGCAAGAATGGATCGGCCGCTTCGCCGGCTTTGACCGCAGCGATGCCAATGGCCAAGGAGATAACCAGCAGCTGCAGGGCGGCAAAGCTCAAGGAGACGCCATCATCGCTTGCCGATGCACTCAGCCCAATAAAGTTATCCGGAACAATCGACTCCAGGAATGCAGTCCACGAACCGACGCGAGAAGGATCGGCAGCGGAAGCAGGATCGACGGTGGAGTTAACACCAGGGCGCATGATGAGCGCGACAGCGATACCGATGAGAACGCTAAGGAATGCGGTAATCGCAAACCACACCAGTGTGGAAATTGCTAGCGCAGCGGCGTTCGCGACCTTGCGCAGATTTGCCACCGAGGTCACCACTGCAGCGAAGATCAGTGGCGGCACCATGACGCGCAGAAGCTGCACGTATGCGTTGCCGACGCCGGTGAGGAGATCTGATAGCCACTGCAGTGACATGCCGGAGGCGGTGAAACCTAAAATTAGGCCGATGATGAGACCGGCGAAGACCTGCGCACCGAATCCGGTTGCCCACTTTGGCAGCCCGGAGCGTGAGCCTTTAGTTGATTGCGAGCTCATTGTCTTAGTGGACATGCTCAGCACCTTTCATTTGTTTCTAGACTGACTAGTTTGATCTAAGTAGACAGACCAGTTTATTTGACTGCATCACTTTAGCTTTAAATTCATCTCAGCACAACGTCATGTGATGGGAGGGATATTTCAGGAAGGGAATGAGGCATCGGCAAGCAATGCGTAGGATGGGGAAATATGGAACTTGAGCTGCTAAAAACTGATGACATTGAACGTGTGCTGGTTGTTGTTGCCCATCCGGATGATGCCGAATATGGCTTGTCTGTTGCGGTCAATAACTTCACCGCTGCGGGCAAAGAAGTTGCCTACTTGTTGCTAACGGCAGGCGAGGCTGGTATCCGCGATATGGAGCCGGCGCAGACAAAAGCATTGCGTGCCGATGAACAACGAGCCGCCTGTGATGAAGTCGGCGTGGGACGCCTGAATATCCTGAACTTCCCGGATGGCGAGTTGCAATATGGCCTTGATGTCCGCAAAGTGGTGGCAAAGGAAATTCGCGAATTTCAGCCGGACACCCTCGCGATTATCAATTTTGAACTGTGGGCGCAGTGGGGCGTTAACCACGTTGACCACCGCGTGACCGGAGAGGTCGTTATGGATGCCATCCGTGATGCCGATAATCCGTGGACATACCGCGAATTGGACCTTGAGCCATGGAAGGCGGGCCGCCTGCTGATTTCTGGAAGCTCGACCCCGACTCACTATCTGCCGGTAACGGATGCGGATGTGCAGGCGGGAGTGCGTTCCTTAGAGCATCACAAAGTGTATTTGGAGGCGTTGCCGGACCATCCCAAGCCGGCAGAGTTTATTCCCGCAATGGTGGCCGGTGAGGACGGGGAGAGGGCCTTGAATCTACAAGTCGTGAATTTCTAAACCGCGATGTGAAGGGTCAGATTCCTTGGTTAGTCCTTTAGGTGGATATGCAACTTTCGGACGTGCATAAAAATAGTTTCATCGGGTAGATTTGGTGACATGTCAAAGTTAAGTCCGCTCAATTGGCCAGTGGTGCGCCAGATGCAGCGCGGAGACATCTTTGGCCGGGATAAATCCACCCAGTCAACGAAGTCGCGCGAGATGCACGGACGCACTGTTGAAGCCGATAAAGTTGTGCAGTCGGTCTGCCCCTACTGCGCCGTTGGTTGTTCCCAACGCGTATACGTTAAAGAAAATAGGGTCGTTCACATTGAAGGCGACCCAGATTCCCCTGTATCTCGCGGTCGCCTGTGCCCTAAAGGTGCTGCTTCTGAGCAGCTGGTTAACTCCGCAACCCGCCTAACCAAGATCAAGTACCGTGCACCGCACGCCACTGAGTGGCAGGAGCTGGATACTGAAACTGCCATGGACATGATTGCGGACCGCTTCATTGAGTCGCGCCGCAATCAGTGGCAGGACACTGATGATGAAGGACGCACCCTCAACCGCACCATGGGTATCGCTGGCCTCGGCGGCGCGACCTTAGATAATGAGGAAAACTACATCATTAAGAAGCTGTTTACTGCAGCGGGGGCGGTGCAGGTCGAAAACCAGGCGCGAATATGACACTCTGCCACAGTTCCTAGTTTAGGAGCTTCGTTTGGCCGCGGTGGAGCTACCCAGCCACTGCAGGATATGGCGAATGCGGACTGCATTCTCATTCAGGGTTCTAATATGGCCGAGTGCCACCCAGTAGGTTTCCAGTGGGTGGTTGAAGCCAAGAAGCGCGGCGCGCGTGTGATCCACGTGGATCCTCGTTACACCCGTACGTCAGCTTTTGCGAACCGCCATGTCGCGATTCGCGGCGGCACTGACGTGGTGCTGTTGGGCGCGTTGATTAAGTACATGATTGATAATGATCTGTACTTCCATGATTACGTGGTCAATTACACCAATGCTTCGTCGATCATTTCTCCGGACTTCCAAGACACCGAAGATTTGGATGGTCTCTTCTCGGGCTATAACCCGGAGACCGGCAAGTATGTGACTGACTCGTGGCAGTACGTGCAAAAGCCAGAGGGTTCTTCATGGAATGTTGAGCGTGATGAGACGCTGCAGGACCCGAATACGGTCTTCCAGATTCTGAAGCGTCACTACTCTCGCTACACCCCTGAGGTTGTTGAAGAAACCTGTGGTATTTCGCAGGATGACTTCTACTACTTGGCGGAGTCCATTGCTCAGAATTCCAATCCGGAGCGCACCACAGTATTCGCGTACGCATTGGGCTTTACTCAGCACACGCTCGGCGCGCAGTTCATCCGCACCGCGGCTATCTTGCAGCTGCTGATGGGCAATGTCGGCCGTCCAGGTTCCGGCATCATGGCGCTGCGTGGACACGCGTCCATTCAGGGCTCGACGGATATCCCGACGTTGTTTAATAACTTGCCGGGCTACTTGCCGATGCCACATGCCGACCACGGTTCCTGGAATGATTTCCTGGATGCGACTGCGAAGGAAGACCAGAAGGGCTTCTGGGGACTTCGGGAGAACTACGCCGTTTCCCTGATGAAGTCTTATTGGGGCGACAATGCCACGAAGGACAATGACTGGGGCTGGAATTACATGCCGCGCATCGATGGCGCACATTCTACCTATGAAACCTTGATGGGCATGCTCGACGGAATCGTGGAAGGCTACATTGTCTTCGGACAGAACCCAGCTGTCGCGCAGTCTAATGGTGGCATGCAGCGTCGCGGTTTGGCCTCGCTAAAGTGGCTGGTCGTTCGTGACTTCCAGGAAATTGAGACCGCGTCCTTCTGGTATGACTCGCCAGAAATTAAGACGGGCGAGCTGAAGACTGAGGACATTGGTACTGAGGTTTTCCTCATGCCAGCGGCCACGCACGTGGAAAAGGCGGGTACTTTCACTCAGACGCAGCGCATGCTGCAATGGCGTTTCCAGGCAACTAATCCGCCAGGAGAAGCCAAGAGTGACCTGTGGTTTTTCTACCAGCTGGGTAAGCGGGTTCGTGAGAAGCTCGCGGATTCGCAGGATCCTCGTGATGCAGCCTTGAAGGCAGTCACCTGGGACTATGAGGAAACCGCACATGGTGAGCCGGACGCAGAAGACGTGCTGCGTGAAATCAACGGCTACTACTTGGATGGCCCTAAGAAGGGCCAGTTGCTGCCAGGCTTTACTGAGATGAAGACTGATGGATCAACCTCTGGTGGTTGCTGGATTTACTCTGGTGTCTTTAAAGACAATGTCAACCAGTCGGCCCGCAAGGTCTCTGGTACTTCACAAAATGAAGTAGCTCTGGAGTGGGGCTGGGCGTGGCCTGCGAACCGACGTATCTTGTACAACCGTGCCTCGGCAGCTCCAGATGGAACGCCATGGTCGGAGCGCAAGAAGTACATCTGGTGGGACGCGGAAGCCGGTCGCTGGACTGGTAATGATGTCCCTGACTTCCCAGTCAACTTGGACCCAGAGCACCGCGCACCAGTGGATGCGAAGGGACCTGCGGCCCTGGACGGCACCGATGCCTTCATCATGCAGGCCGATGGCCGTGGTTGGCTCTTTGCGCCAAAGGGACTTTCCGATGGCCCATTGCCAACCCACTATGAGCCACATGAGTCCCCGGCCCGCAACATTTTGTACAGCCAGCAGCAGTCACCGACGCGTTTGACCATTAAGCGTCCGGATAACCTGTCCAAGCCAATGGCAGGGGAGCCAGGCTCTGAGGTCTACCCAGTGGTGTTCTCGACGTACCGACTGACCGAGATGTACACCTCGGGTGCCATGAGTCGTCGTCTGCCATATCTGGCTGAGCTACAGCCGGACCTCTTCGTGGAAGTGGATCCAGTCCTGGCTGAAAAGCGCGGACTGGAAAACGGTGGATGGGCAACCATCATTTCGCCTCGTGGCGCGATCGAAGCACGCGTTTTGGTGACTGAACGTATGGAACCAATGACCATCAATGGGGAAGACTTCCACCAGATTGGTTTGCCATTCCACTACGGCCAGTCCAGCTCCTCGCCGGTGACTGGTGATGGCGCCAATGACCTTCTGGGTCTGACTTTGGAGCCAAATGTGTTCATTCAGAACTCCAAGGTTGGTGCTTGTGAGATCAAGGCTGGCCGCCGCCCACGCGGCCAAGCTCGTTTGGATTTGGTCCAGGAATACCAGCAGCGTGCTGGCCTCGACCTGGATTCCGGTAATGAGCTGGTCTACACCGAGGAAGAAACAGTTCTGGAAGGGACATCCACGACAGATTTGTTTATCCCCAATAAGGCGGTGAAGGAAGAAGTTTTGCGGGAGGAGGCATCGGAAAGCAATGCTCCTGGCGTTGCATTCAAGCCTGACCAGCAAGACGAAGTCCGCAAGAACATCGATGGCTCAGCACCAGATGCAGAAGGAGGCGAAGAGTAAATGACCGTGACAACCAATAACCTGACGGAGAACTCGCACGGCCACGGCTATGAGGACTACCAGCGCATAGCCTTTTTCACGGACACCTCAGTGTGCATCGGCTGCAAGGCCTGCGAGGTTGCCTGTAAAGAGTGGAACCGCAACCCAGTTGAGGGCTATAACTTAACCGGCAATTCCTATGACAACACCGGTGAACTGGGCGCGAATACGTGGCGGCACGTGGCGTTTATTGAGCAAGATAATGAACGCATCAACAAAGCCCGCGAGGAGGGCGCCAAGCTGGTCTCGCTCGGAATGCCATCGGTCGGCGCCGCGCCTGCCGATGCACCTGCCGATGCCCCGGTTGATACCACCCCGCCTGATACGAATACTTTCCGCTGGCTGATGTCCTCGGATGTCTGCAAGCACTGCACCAACGCAGGCTGCCTGGATGTGTGCCCAACCGGTGCGTTGTTCCGCACCGAATTCGGCACGGTCGTGGTCCAAGATGATGTCTGCAATGGCTGCGGCACCTGTGTGGCGGGTTGCCCATTCGGCGTCATCGAACGTCGCGAAGATGGTGGCGTATCTCTGAAGGCCAACCACGTTGAGGCCCAAGAAGTTCCTAACCATGCGGGCATTAACGTGTTCAAGAAGCTCAAGCAACTCAAGCAGCAAGGCGCTGACCACACCCCTGGTGAAACCATGCCGATTAAGAATATTGGCGTGGCTCAGAAGTGCACCATGTGCTACGACCGTCTGAAGATGGGCGAGCAGCCAGCATGTTCCAAGACCTGCCCAACTGACTCCATTCAGTTCGGCACCTATGACAACATGCTGGAGGCCGCGAAGACTCGCGTCGCAGAACTGCACCGACAGGGACAGACCGAGGCTCGCCTCTATGGCGCGAATAATGAGGACGGCGTCGGTGGTACTGGCTCCATCTTCTTGCTGCTGGATTCGCCAGAGGTCTACGGCCTGCCGCCTGACCCACGCGTACCGACCTCGGACTTGCCAGCGTTGGCCAAGACTTTCGCGAAGGCCGTCGGTGCCATGAGCTTGGCTGCTGCCGCATCCTTCTTCGTTTCCAAGGGAGGTAAATAAGTGAGCGAATTTGATGAATATCGCCCGCCCGGATCGGAGCGCCGCTACCGCGGTGGTGGAAAGAAGAAAGGAAAAGGGCCAGGGAAAAAGCCTGGTGCCGGAGCACAAGACGGCTCCCGCGAGCAGCGCATGGCCGAGGACTTCGAGTTCTCCAACTACTACGGCAAGCCTGTAGTCAAGGCTCCGCCATGGGAATGGCCGATTGGCGTGTACTTCTGGATGGGTGGCATCGCAGGCGGTTCCGCATTGCTCGGCGCGGGTGCCCAGGCAACGGGCAATAAAAAGCTGGTGCGCACCACTAGGCTTACGGCATTTACCTCGGCAGCTTTAGGTTCCGCGTTCTTGGTGCTGGACCTTGGCCGTCCGGAGCGTTTCTACAACATGTTCCGTGTGTTCAAGCTGACTTCACCAATGAGCATGGGCTCCTGGCTGCTCGGTGCCTTTGCCGGTGCCAGCGCTATTCCGGCTGCATCGGAAGCTGCACAGTTGACCAAGAATGTGGTGCCGCTGCCGAATGTAGTCCACCGCGTGCTGCACACCGCGGCTGGTCCGGCCGGCATTGTATCGGCTGTGCTCGGCGGTCCGCTCGCTGGTTACACTGCAGTGCTCATCGCCGATACGTCCAACCCGACCTGGAATGGTGCGAAGAAGCACTTGCCTTATGTCTTCGTGTCCTCGGCGTCGATGGCCGCGGCCGGTACCGCGATGATTACTACTCCTGTTGACGCTGCCGCACCAGCGCGCACGTTAGCGCTGGCGGGCGTCGTCGGCGATTTGGCTGCGACGCACATCATGGAAGACAACATGGAGCCTGAACACGTCAAGCATCTGAAAGAAGGCAAGGCCGGCAAGCTCATGAAGGCTTCCGAGTACTTGGCGATTGCCGGCGGCGTCGGCACTGCCGTGGCCACAGTTACCAAGTCGCGATTCGTTTCGGTGCTCTCCGGCGCGGCACTGGCCGGCGCCAGCTTGTGCACTCGTCTCGGGGTGCTTGAAGGCGGCCTTGAATCCGCCAAGGACCCAGAAGCCACGATTGGGCCCCAAAAGCGACGAGCCGAAGCCCGCCTCCGCGACAACGGCCTCGACAACTCAATCATTACGCCGAACTAGTTCGGTCTTCAGCCCGCGCCTCGGCTCGACGCTGCCGCGCGGGCTTTCGCGTGCCCGCTTCCTCTGCGCCGCACGCGCTGCTCGAGCCCTTCACGCTCACAATCTCGCTCGGCCTCCCGACGTGTCTGGTTATGGTGAGCGCGAGGGGTGCATCGGCAAGCACGTGCTTTGGCAGCTTTGGGGTGAGCCCTTTACGCTCATGAACGTTCGCGGCCTAGCTAGGCGGATGCTTTTGGTGAGCGCGAAGGTCTCGTTGGGGTAGCGGTGGTGCTTTTGCTTGCCGATGCCTTCAGGTTCGCCGCGAGTTCGGCCGGCCCAAACGATAGGTGCGCCCTTCGCGCTCACCGAGGGCGAAGGGGGCTGCCAGGAGATGGGAGATGGTGAGCGCGAAGGGCGCAGGGGCGTAAGCGAGTGGCGTAAGAGAGGGGCGCAAACGCAGGGCAGAGAGGAAGTTAGAGGATGCTGATATAAGGGCAGGAGGCGTCAGGGCGGGCGACGGTGCGGCCGATGACGGGGTAGCCGGGAACCTCTCCGACGACGAGCAGACCGCCGGAGGTTTGGGCATCGGCGAGAAAGACGAGGTCGTCCTCAGTCAGGGAAGAATTCGCAACGTCGAGGTGTTCTCGGACCCAATCGAGGTTTCGGCGGGAGCCGCCGGGGACGAAGCCATCGGCAAGCGCGGCTTTAGCGCCAGGAATTTCGGGAACGTCGGCGAAATTGAGCTCGGCATTGATGCCGGATGCGCGGCACATCTTGTACAGGTGGCCAAGTAGCCCAAAGCCGGTGATATCGGTTGCGGCCTTGTGACCTGCCGTAACCGCAGCCTTGGAGGCATCGCGGTTGAGCGTCGTCATCGACTCGACGGCCTCGGCTGATACCTCACCGGTGGCCTTATGCTTATTGTTAAAAATGCCCACGCCGATACCTTTAGTCAAGGTTAAAGGCAGCCCGGCCTCAGCGGCGTCATTGCGCATGAGCTTGGCGGGATCAGCGATGCCGGTCACCGACATGCCATAGATCGGCTCCGGCGCGGTGATGGAATGCCCGCCGGTCACCGAAATTCCGGCAGCGTTACAGACATCCATGCCGCCGCGCAGTACTTCGCGCAGCACGTCGAGGCTGAGCACGTCAACCGGCCATCCAACCAAGTTGATGGCGGTAATCGGGTCACCGCCCATGGCGTAGACATCAGATAAAGCGTTGGCCGCAGCCACCCGGCCCCAGTCATAGGGGTCATCAAGCATGGGGGTAAAGAAGTCGGCGGTCGAAATCACCGCGGTGTCCCCGTTGATGCGAATCGCGGAGGCATCGTCGCCGTCCTCGAGCCCGACAATGACGTTCGGGTCCGTATTTCCAATAAGTCCAGAGATTGCGGATTCAAGCTGACCTGCAGGAATCTTGCAGGCGCAGCCGCCGCCGGCAGCGAAAGATGTCAGTTTTGGTGTCATGTCTCCCAACCTACTACTTTGGATAGCGGAGGCGTACGTGTCCTGGTGGGCGCCCCGGTCTTCAAAACCGGTGAGGCCAAGTAGCTTGGTCTGGCAGGTTCGATTCCTGTCCGTCTCCGCCACCTGCGCAAAAGGAGTTTGTCATGACTGATCCGCGGCGTCATATTCCCCGCGTGGATGATATTTTGGCTTCGCAGATTGTGCGTGATGCCCGTGAGCGTTTGGCGGAGCATGTCATTCGCGCGCGTGTGAATGAAGTCCTGGTGGCAGCCCGCGCGGGCAAGATTGATCCGCATTCGGTGATGGAACAGGTTGAAGCCTTGCTTGCCGATGCCCCCTCTTTCTCCCTTCACCCCGTCCTCAACGCGACGGGTGTCATTATTCATACCAATATTGGCCGCGCGCCTTTGCCGCCGGAGGCGAAAGATGCGCTGGTGGCTGCTGCCGGTTATACCGACGTGGAGCTAGATCTAGATACCGGTGTGCGGTCGAAGAATCGTGGGCGCGGTGCCATTGATGCGCTGCTGGCGGCATGCCCAGAGGCGGAAGATGCGCTGGTTGTCAATAATGGCGCGGCCGCATTGTTGCTGGCCACCGCCGCTTTAGCGCCTGAGAAGGAAGTCATCATTTCGCGTGGGGAGCTCATCGAGATTGGCGCGGGATTCCGCTTGCCAGAACTGATTGAGTCCACGTCGGTGCGGTTGAAGGAAATCGGCGCAACGAATCGCACGCACCTGGAAGATTATGAGCGCGCGATTTCGCAGCGTACCGGCGCGATTTTGAAGGTGCATCCTTCGAATTTCCGTATTGAAGGTTTTGCCGCGTCCGTGGGCATTGAGCCTTTGCGACAACTCGCTGATGACCATGGACTATCACTCATCGTTGATCTCGGGTCGGGGCTGCTGCAGCCGGATCCGACGCTGCCGGAGGAGCCGGATTTGCAGGCGCAGCTGGCATCGGGCGCAGATATTGTGATTGCGTCCGGCGATAAACTTTTGGGCGGTCCGCAGGCCGGCATCATGTTGGGCACCAAGGAAGCGATTGCCAAGGTGAAGAAGCATCCTTTGGCGCGCGCGGTGCGTATCGATAAGCTGCGGCTCAACGCCTTAGAAGCCAGCGTTAATGCACCCAGCAATGCTGTCCAAGATGCATTGCACATGCCTGCCGATGTTCACCTAAAGCGCACCCAAGCCGTCGCTGAGGCCGTGGGCGGTGAGGTCATTGAGCACCCAGGCCGAGTTGGCGGCGGGGGAGCTCCAGAGTATCCACTCGCAGGCTATGCGGTGGCGTTACCGGTAGCGCAGCCCGAAGAGTTGGCGGCCAAGTTACGTACGGGAACACCTGCGGTGTTGCCACGGGTTCATGCTGGAAAATGTCTGGTGGATGTACGCTGCATTCCTGCCAACGAAGATCAGCAACTGATTGCCGCGATTTTGAAGGCCCAAGGACAATAAGATGTTTGTGATTGCCACAGCCGGCCACGTGGATCACGGCAAGTCCACGCTCATTAATGCTTTGACCACGATGGATCCGGACCGCTGGGACGAAGAAAAGCGCCGCGGGCTGACCATCGATTTAGGTTTTGCCTGGACGACGTTGGATTCGGGCGCGAATGTGGCATTCGTGGACGTGCCAGGACATGAGCGATTCATCGCTAATACACTGGCGGGGCTTGGTCCCGCACCCGCGGTGCTGCTAGTTATTGCTGCCGATGAGGGCTGGAAAGAACAAACTACTGAGCACTTAGAAGCCATTGATGCTCTCGGCATTTCGCGCGGGATCATCGTGCTCACGCGCATGGATAATGGCCAGCGCATAACCGAATCAGAAGTCCGGGTGAAACTTGACGGCACCACGCTTGCCGATGCCCCCATCCACTCCGTCTCCGCCCGCACCGGCGCTGGCATCCCGGAACTCAAATCAGCTATCGATAGCCTGCTGCCAGATGCAGCCGAATTCGAAGCTGCCGCGCAATTGCCGGTGCGAATGTGGATTGACCGTGCTTTTAGCGTCAAAGGTGCAGGCACAGTAATTACCGGGACGTGGGCGCGCGGACGCGTGAAAGTCGGGGATACCTTGAATCTGCTTACCGCCACGGGAATGCATGAAGTAGTCGTGCGCGGGCTGCACAGTGAGAACACGGCCGTGGATGATGCTGCGCCGGTCATGCGCCTGGCCATTAACGTGCGCGGCGTGGATGCGGCAGATATCTCCCGAGGAGATGTCCTCACCGCGCCCACTGAGGCCTGGTGGCGCCCCGAAATTTTGGATGTGCGTAGGCGCACTGGACCTGCACTGGATAATGTTCCGCGGGAACTCAACGTCCACGTCGGTACCACCTCTGTGCCGGTGCATGTCCGTTCGCTAGGTGAGCAGCATGCGCGCATCACCATCTTGGGCGCTGGTCTGCCACTGCGGATTATGGATCGGTTGGCACTGCGCGGTCCGGGACTCGATGGGCTCATTGGCTGCGAGGTCGTGGATATGGATCCGCCTTCACTATCTCGCCGGGGCGCTGCTGTAAAGCGCACAGAGGAACTCACTACCTGGGATCCACTGGACCCATCCGCCTATATTGAGCGCCGCCTGGCAGTGGAGAAATCCACGCTGCAGGCCGCAGGCTTTAATATCACCGATAAACCTGCAGGCGTTATTGAGTTCCAGGGCTGGTGGGTGTCAGCTCTGGCGATTGGCCGGTGGACAGCACAGCTCCGCACAGCTTTTGATGACTACATGGCGGCACATCCACTCGCAGATGCTTTCCCTTTGGCGACGGCGCACAGTGCGCTTGAGCTGCCATCGGAAAGCTTGCTTGGGATACCGGTTGCCGGAGCTGGCCTCAAGCGCGATGGCGCGATGATTCGGGACCCGAAGGCCGCACCGCGCGATCTCGGCAAGGCTGAGAACGGCGTGCAGGAGCTAGAAGCACAGCTTGCCGATGCCCCCTTCTCCGCCCCAGATGCCGACACCCTCGCGCGTCTTCACCTCGGTGTAGCTGAGCTCGCCGCTGCTGAGCGCGCCGGCAGGCTAGTACGCATGGATTCGATTGTGCTGTTGCCATCTGCCCCGCAGCTCGCAGCAGAAGAACTGCGCGCTCTCGGCGGCGAGTTCACGCTCTCAGAAGCGCGTCAAGCCCTCGGCACTACGCGCCGCGTGGCTGTTCCGCTTTTGGAGTACATGGACGCACAAGGGCTGACGGTCCGAGTCACACCGAGCACGCGCACCGTGCGCTAATCTTCCTCGGGGGCCTCGGGATCTTCGCCACGCAGCAGCGCCTGAAAAGCCTCGGTGGCTGGCGTGTCATCAAAAATCTGGTGGGTAATAAATCGCTGCGAGGCAGGTTTAGATGCCTTGGCTGGCAAAAGATAATCACTGGGATCGAAACTCAGTTCCGCATCCACATTCCCGGAATATGTGGGTTGGGGGAGGAGAGGGGCATCGGCAAGCGCGGGCAAAGGCGGAACTGATGGGGCGAAGAGGTTGTCTGGATCGGCCGGCAAATCTACCGCCACCATGCCGCCGGCAATATACGCGCGCGCGGCGATGGGCGCCTGCGCAAGCAGCTGGGTGAGCACACCGAAATCGGTGACGGCGCCCAAAACCCCCAGGACGGAATCATCGACGGTCACCACGATGGCGCCGGCGATGTGGTGCAATTGCACAAAGACGCACGCGGTGCCCAACGCTGTAATCTGTGCAGCATTAACATCATCTGACATCGAAATATCCAATGCCGCTGGCACCCCACCATTGAGCACCACCGTGCCCTCTGGCTGATTATTAACGGCAATCTGCCACGGCGCCAAGCCGATGTTGACCGCGACATCATCTAGGTCCACGACAGCGGTGGTCGATACCGTGATGCCCGCATCACGAACACGTTCGAGCGCGGGATACTCCGCGGATTCATCTGCGTCCAGCCAGCCGACGGTGCCAAACATGCTGCGGATGCGCCAGCCGCCCGTGCGATTATCTGCTTCGAGCGTCACCGGAATCTGTGTTTGTGCGGGCAAAGATAGCGTCGTTGCCAGGCAGACATTATCCAATACCGCGAGATACTCCACTCCGCAGTGATTGAGCGCTAAAGGATAATCAGACATACCCGCGATCATAGGCGAGGAGCGGTTGCTCACGGTGAAGCACGCGGGGTTAAAATGACGAACTATGTATGAGCTTCCCACCATTTTGCTGGCCTTTGGGCTGACGCTGCTCGCGGGCCTATCGACCGCGATCGGTGGCGCGATTGCCGTTTCGCGGCGCACCACCGGACCTGGATTTATGGCGGCATCCCTGGGGCTGTCAGCTGGTGTGATGCTCTATGTCTCCTTCATGGAGATTCTGCCCAAAGGAATCGACGACCTCACGGAGGCTTTTGGCTCGCTCAAAGCTGGTACGTGGGCGGCAGTGGGTGCATTCTTTGCTGGTATTGCTCTCATCGGCATCATTGACCGCGTCGTGCCCGCGGCAATTAACCCGCATGAACCCGGCTCAGTCGCCGAGGCTGAGCGGAAAAACCGCCTGATGAAGACTGGCTTCTTCACTGCAGGCGCGCTGGCGTTGCACAACTTTCCTGAAGGTTTCGCTACATTTCTCGCTGGGCTGGAGGACATGACTATCGCAATTCCTGTTGCTGTCGCGATTGCGATTCACAATATCCCCGAAGGCGTTGCCGTAGCTGTGCCCTTGCGGGCAGCCGCCATGTCCCGAAAGAAAGCCTTTGGCTGGGCAACCTTGTCCGGGCTTGCCGAACCACTCGGCGCGCTGATTGGCTTTCTCGTGCTCATGCCATTCCTGGGGCCAGCCACATTGGGCATTAGCTTTGCGATGGTCGCCGGCATCATGATTTACATCAGCCTCGACGAGCTGCTGCCCGCCGCTGTCGAAACCGGCAAACACCACCATGCCATCTATGGGCTCATCGCTGGCATGGCAATCATGGCCATCTCGCTGCTGCTCTTTATGTAGCTGACTCTTGCTCGCCGCCGGTCGATCCGGCGGCGTCTTCTTTGTGAGCGCTAGCCTGCGCAGGACTACCTGGAATCAGTTTCTGAACCGCCGCAATCACACCGACGATGATGGCGCCCACGAGCAGGCCAAAGACCATCGCACCAAATGTGTCAGCCAGCCAGGTCAGGAAGCCGCCCGAGACCAGGGCCGTGAGTCCGTGGATGATATCGGCTGGTTCATGGACTCCGAAGTCAGCCAGACCAGCAACGATGATGTGGCCACCGACCCACAACATTGCAGCAGTACCAACGATGCCAATGATATTTAAGACATGCGGCATGCCCTTAACCAGCGTGGAACCAAGAGGAGAGTTGCCGTCGCGGCGACGGAGCATCGATAAGCCAATGTCATCCATCTTGACCAGCAAGCCCACCGCGCCATACACACCAACGGTGATGCCAATAGCCACGACGATGAGCGCCCCCAGGCGCATCCAGAAAGACTGATCCAACAGCGAATTCAATGAGATCACCATGATCTCAGCCGAGAGAATCAAGTCCGTAGTAATCGCGGATTTGACCAATTTGTCCTCGGCCTCAGGACCGCGCTCGATGGTGGGAGCTTTCTCGTGGTCATCGGAAGGCACAAGCTTATGGAGGATCTTATGGGCGCCCTCATAACACAGGTACGCGCCACCGCACATCAGAATCGGGCCCAGCGCCCATGGCGCAAGCCAAGACAGTAGCAGCGCGATGGGCAAAATGATGACCAGCTTATTAATGAGCGAGCCCTTGGTTATGCGCCAAATCATCGGCAGCTCACGCTTCGGATCCACACCGGATACATACTGCGGGGTGACAGCTGCGTCATCGATGACCACGCCGGCGGCTTTCATCGACGTCCTACCAGCGAGTGCTGCGACATCATCAATCGATGATGCAGCCGACCGAGCGATGAGCGCAACATCATCAAGTAGTGCGAGTAATCCGCCTGCCATGGGATACCTCCAAGGTTTAAAAGTCCTGGAGAAAAGTGTAGCGCCGCCACCCGACAACGGTCGGACAACGGCGCTAATTCACGGCAAAATCTTAAGAAGCAGGAGTTAGCTCCACGTCATCTGCCCACGTCAACTCCATACCCAAAGCCTTGAGCCATTCCATGGCGTTATCGCCATAGCGCGTGATGCCTTCCACTGCGGCGAGGGTGGTATCAATTGCGCGTTCTGCTTCTTCAGCAGTAATTAGGCTAGCGGAAGTCGCTGCGGAGAGCTCATCGATGTCCTGGACATCAATAGGTTCACCAGTATTAGAAATTAGGTCCACATATAGGTCGCGGGTCGTCCAGACATCACCCTTGACAGCGATCTCTGCGACGTCAATATAGAAGTCCTGGCGCTCCTCTACTCCATCACGGAAGTGGAAGATATTTGCACGCAGACCCAGCTTCGGCAAAAGCCAAGACTCGAGGTAGCCAAACCGTGGATGGTTAGCACCGCGAGCCATGTACAGTCCGAAATCAGTGACCTTATAGGTATCTACCTCGCGTAGGTAGCCTTTGGGGTCGACGTTAACGCGCTCGGTCGTATTGAAGGTTTCTTCCTTCACCGGATGGAGATCGACGCTCATTCTATTTCACCTCGAATATGGCCGCGGTGGGCACAAAGCTGCAGGGTTGTTCTTGAGTTTTGACCGTGCCGGACACCATCGCCACGATGGTGCCTTTACCCGTTGATGCAGTACCGGAGACAGTTGCAGGGCCATCGGCATTGATGCCGTGGTTGCCCAGTGGGGCAATTCCGGTCTGCAACGTATCGATGTTGAACCACTGCACATTCATCTCACCCTGACGCTCTGCTGCTGGGGCAGTTCCTAGTGCGGTGAACACAAAAGTGGTTTCGCCTGCGCCTGCGCCGGGCGCTGGAATCTCAGTTGGGCCAGGAACCGCGATGGCCGAACCCACCGAGTCGCCTTGCCCGCCGATGCATTTTCCAGACACCGTTGGCCAGTAAAACTGCTTGAAAGCGGGTCCGCCTTCAACCAGGGGAGCACCGCTTTCGCCTTCGCCTGCGCCAGAATAGAACGCCAGCGCGGACAAAATCGCGTTGCGGGCATCCCGTGGCATCCAGGGCTGATTCGCAAAATCACGAACCTGCGCCTGCGTGGCTTCAGTTGGGCGGCCAAGCTCATCCAATGGATTTTGGATGGAGCTCGACTGCGCCGGAGCCTGCGAACTTGCACCAGATTGTGCGATCGCGGGCGTAGCAATTCCGAGTAGGGCAGCTGCCAAAGCTGCAGCGTAGGCCATACGGCGGGGTTTGCTCACGGCGAATACATCCTTGGGGTAGTGAAAAGATTGAGAGTACTAAAGGTGCTTCGGTATGCCAGCTCGTAGTGCGATAAAGCGATGCGGCCGCAGAATGCTAAGTAACGTTCTCGCGATGTTTAATCGCGACTGCAAGTCCATGCCGCTAATCACATTAGTCACATTGGTAACTTCTGCACCCCTAGTAACAATATTCACTTTTTGCACGCAGTCAACCCTTAGGCCGACTGTTATTTAGTACTTCGACCATTGAGACTGATTCGTTACATAACGTTCAAAATCTCTTAACCGCGCACCCACGATTCTCCACAGCGCACCCTTCGCGCTCACGATCGCGCGGGGTCTGGTCAGTCGCTTCGCGCCCGTGAGCGCGAAGGGTGCGGGTTGCTTGGCGGGAGGGCTGCCTGGGGGAGGAGTGCATCGGTAAGCATGTGCGCAACAGTGCGCCCTACGCGCTCACACTCTCGACTCTTCTGGCTAAGAGCACTTATTCGGTGAGCGCGAAGGGTGCGGAGCGGGAAAACCGGTGCAGTGAACCCCTCGCGATCACCATGATGCGGGGCCTTACGGGAGATTGTGTGCTGGTGAATGCGAAGGGCGCGACGGCTAGTTAGTGGGATGGCAGCCTGGGGAAGGGGCGTATCGGTAAGCAAGTGCGGATCGGTGTCCCTACGCGCTCACGCTCTCTATTTATCTGGCTAGGAGTACTTATTCGGTGAACGTGAAGGTTACGGGGTGGAGCAGATGCTTGCCGATGCCGCCTTTGCGGCCTGCGTGGGGGAGCGGGGGAAGATGTAGATCACACTCGGGGCGCGTAAATAGTGCACTGAGAGCTACATGCGAGTACTGTTTAAGAGCTAGCTTTTACTTTTTTCTGTGAGGAGATTCCTTTAGTGACCACCACTGAGTTCCGAAATGTTGCCATCGTCGCCCACGTTGACCACGGCAAAACCACCCTTGTCAACGGAATGCTGGAGCAGTCCGGCGCATTCGGTGAACACGGCGACCACTCGGACCGCGTCATGGACTCCAATGACCAGGAGCGCGAGCGCGGCATCACCATTTTGGCGAAGAACACCGCGATCCACCGTAAAGGCCAGGGCAAAGACGGCGCTGACCTCATCATCAACGTAATTGACACCCCAGGTCACGCCGACTTCGGTGGCGAGGTCGAGCGCGGCCTGTCCATGGTCGACGGCGTGGTTCTGCTGGTTGATGCTTCCGAGGGCCCACTGCCGCAGACTCGCTTCGTGCTGACCAAGGCACTTGAGGCGAAGCTTCCGGTGATTATTGCGGTGAATAAGACTGACCGCCCAGACGCGCGTATTGAGGAAGTTGTGTCCGACGCCCAAGACCTGCTGCTCGAAATCGCTGCTGGTCTGGAAGACCCAGAGGCATCTGCCGCCGCTGAAGAGCTGCTTGACCTACCTGTCCTCTATGCTTCCGGCCGCGCGGGCATCGCATCTACCGAGAACCCTGGCAACGCCAACGTGCCAGAAGGCGACTCCCTGCAGCCTTTGTTCGACGTTATCTACAACGTGCTACCAGAACCTTCCGCGACCGTCGAAGCACCATTGCAGGCACATGTTGCCAACCTTGACTCCTCCGACTTCCTTGGCCGTATCGCACTGCTGCGTATTCACGCGGGCAAGATCAAGAAGGGCCAGCAGGTCGCGTGGATCCACTATGACGATGAGGGTAACCAGCACGTGAAGAACGTGAAGGTTGCTGAGCTTTTGCGCACCGTTGGCTTTGAGCGTCAGCCGACCGAGGAAGCTATCGCGGGCGATATTGTCGCGATTTCAGGCATCTCCGACATCATGATCGGTGACACCATCACCGATACCGAGCACCCGGTTCCACTACCACGCATCACCGTGGATGAGCCAGCGATTTCCATGACCATTGGTGTTAATACCTCGCCTTTGGCTGGTCGTGGCGGCGGCACCAAGCTGACCGCTCGTCTGGTCAAGGCTCGCCTGGACCAGGAGCTTATCGGTAACGTGTCCCTGCGCGTTCTGCCTACTGAGCGCCCCGATGCATGGGAAGTTCAGGGCCGTGGCGAGATGGCGCTGTCTGTTCTCATTGAGTCCATGCGCCGCGAAGGCTTCGAGCTGACCGTGGGTAAACCACAGGTTGTTACCCAGGTTATTGATGGCAAGGTTCATGAGCCTTATGAAATGGTCACCATTGACGTGCCTAGCGAGTTCCAGGGTTCCGTTACCCAGCTGATGGCTAACCGTAAGGGCCAGATGCAGTCGATGGATGTTCGCGAAGGCGATTGGGTTCGCATGACATTCCGCATTCCTGCACGTGGTTTGATTGGCTTCCGCACCGTGTTTATGACCGAGACCCGCGGATCCGGTATCTCCAACTCTTTGGCTGATGGCATGGACGTTTGGGCAGGCGAGATTAAGGCTCGCCCAACCGGTTCTTTGGTGGCAGACCGTTCCGGCCAGATCACTGCTTATGCATTGATGCAGCTGGCTGATCGTGGCGACTTCTTCGTTGAGCCAGGCGTTGAGGCTTATGAGGGCATGGTCGTTGGTGCTAATAACCGTGATGAGGATATGGACATCAACATCACCAAGGAAAAGAAGCTGACCAACATGCGTGCAGCTTCCGCTGATGCAACCGTGACGTTGTCTAAGGCTCGTAACCTTTCCCTTGAGGAAGCTCTAGAGTTCTGTGGCAATGATGAGTGCGTTGAGGTCGGTCCTGAGGTGCTGCGCGTGCGCAAGGTTCATCTGTCTGCCACCGATCGCCGCCGCGCGGCATCCAAGGCGAAGCAGCTGAATAAGTAGTCTCGCGTGGCTCGGTCAGGTTTGAAGCGCACTGGCTTCACGCTGGTTATCTCAGCGTCTGTGTTGGCTGGTTGCATGGCTTCACCTGGCCCTGCGCCGACGGTGGAGGAGCCATTGCTTGCCGATGACCCCGCTGCCGAAGACGACACCGCCCCCGAGGGGGAGGACGGTGTTGATGTGGATGACCCTGAGGACGAAGCCGCGGAAGAAGAGACGGGTGAGGGAGCCGACGACGATGGTGGCGTTGACCGCTCCATTGTTTCGGTAGGCGTCGATCCTTTTTCTTTGGGCTTTAACCCGCATCTGACATCAGATAGCACTGAGCTGGTGGATGCGATGGCAGATTTGGTTCTGCCCTCTGCCTTCCATGGCAGCTTTCCGGACGAGGACGTCTTGGATTCGGCGCGGGAAATTGATGCGCCTTCAGGGGTTGTCCAGCGGGTGCGCTACACCCTGAATGATGCCGCGCAGTGGTCTGATGGAACTCCGATTACTGGTGCTGATTTTGAATACCTGTGGCGCGAGATGATTTCCACACCCGGGGTGCGTCAGGTGGCGCCTTATCGGGCGATTTCACTCATCACTACGTCTGCGGGCGGTAGCGTCGTGACCGTTGATTTTGATCAGCGTGTCGATGACTGGCATGCGTTATTCGCGCACCTTTTGCCTTCGCACCTGCTAGAGGCAGGGGAATTTGAGTCAGTGTTGGAGACGGATATTCCGGCATCGGCGGGCAAGTTTAGCGTCGCCAGCATTGATCAGGCGCGTGGGATGATTACGTTGAACCGCAATGACCGTTTCTGGGGCAAGGACCCGGCAGATATTGATGTGGTGCAGCTACGTGCGATTCGCTCAACCCCACAGGCGGCGACGTTACTGCGATCAGGTCAGGTCAGCTTCGTTGACATTGAGCCCGCACAAACTTTGAAGGAACAGCTGAGTTTAGTCAGTGGGGTACATAGCGTGGATGCGTATCCAACCCGGCAGTTGCGCCTGAATCTATCAACGCGATCTGAAGTACTCACGACTCCGAATCTGCGCCGCACGCTCATGTCACTGATTGACTCCGAGCAGGTCGCTCGCTTGGCTGCGGAGCGTTCCGCGGATATTCGTGTTCCCTATGGCGGCAATGCGCTGCTGGGAACGGCGAGTAACGAAGAGCTCGCCCAATTGCGCGCAGTGGCACAAGACGACCCGATACGCATCGGTGTCGATCCCACCGATGCTGGCGCATCTAATGCGGCCATGACCATGGTCGACATGCTGAATCAAGCTGGCGTAGAAGCCCGAGTTGTAGAAGACCGCATGTCAACGTTGGTTGATCAGCTGTTGCCAGAAGCAGAAATCGACGCGATCTTGTCAGGCGTGGATACCGAAGTCACACCTGCGAATATGGCCAGCTTCTTTACGTGCGGTACGGAGGAGAACACGTCGGCGGCACCGACGACATCGGCAAGCGCGGCGCCCACGAGCACCACGGAGCCAGCCCAGGATGCGGACGATAGTGCGCAGACCTGGTCAGGTAACCTGTCACTAGCATGTTTCGAGGACTTTGAGCAGACCGCGGGCAGCATCTTATCCGGCGAGCTCAGTGCCCAAGACGGGCTGGCGCTCATGCGCGAGGTTAACCGTGAACAGGCACTGTACCTGCCGTTGATTGATGAAACCCGCATTCGCGCATATCGCTTCGAAGAAGACTCGGATGAAAATATCATCGACTGGCACCGCGGAATTACCTCGGCACCGGAATGGGAAGTAGACAAAGATGACACAACCGATGACACCGCAGATGAAGAATCAACTCAGCAATGAACTCACTGGTAAAAGAGTCTTGGTGGTGCATGCGCACCCAGATGATGAAGTGTTGTTTACCGGCGGCACCATCGCTGAGCTGACCCAACGTGGCGCTGACGTGCTGCTTCTTACCGCAACTCTGGGGGAAGAGGGCGAAGTCATCGGGGAGCGGTTTAAGTCTTTGGAAGGCTCAGACCTTTTGG
The DNA here is from genome assembly GCF_043673995.1 of Corynebacterium sp. L4757. Classification (NCBI taxonomy): domain Bacteria; kingdom Bacillati; phylum Actinomycetota; class Actinomycetes; order Mycobacteriales; family Corynebacteriaceae; genus Corynebacterium; species Corynebacterium sp. L4757. The sequence continues at coordinate 69,247 of NZ_JBIMEN010000004.1, forward strand.
GCGGATTCCGCATTCGCGAACTCCAGGACGCGGCCGCAGCGATCGGTGCGCGCAGTGAATTCCTCGTGGCCCCTGGGCATTTCCGTGACTCCGGCATGGCGGGCTCGCCGGCCCATGCGCATCCGCGGGCCTTGGTGAATAGAGTGGATGAGGCGGCGCGGGGCATCGGCAAGCAAATTAGCTCCTTTCGGCCCCACGCGGTGATTACGTATGGCCCCGATGGCGGCTATGGGCACCCGGACCATATTGCGGTGCATCAAGCGACGGAGCGCGCGTGCCAGGCGGCCGGTGTAAGCAATGTGTGGTGGACGATTTACCAGCGCGACGCCATCCGTGACGCCCTGGCGACCGTGCAACCTGCTGAGGGCTGGGCATATCCAGATGAGGACTATCTGGTTAATTTCACCAACCCGGCGTATGACTTAAAGCTTGAGCTAACCGATGCCGCCTACACCGCCAAGGTTGCCGGCATCGCCTCCCACCCCACGCAGGTGTGGATGGGGGATGGCACCGTGAGCAATACCAACCCGCAGCCGCGATATACCGTATGCAACGCCCCTGATATCGCGCCTAAAGCCTATGCCTTATCAAATCTTCTGGTGATGCCCATCGTGCGAGCTGAATATCTGCAGCGCAGTCAAGGCGAAGCAAACCCCTTGCCAGCGGATATTGATGGGACTGAGTACGCACCACTGACCGGGAATGTCTGGGAGGAATTTTTCAATGAGCAGTAACTTCATCCCCTTTGAATTCTCCCGCGGCGAAGCCATCGGTGGGATGGTGTGGCTCACGGTTGGCGCGTTGCTGTCATTGGTGCTGGAAGTGGTATATTTAGGAGCCTATATTACGGTGCCAAACGGACTGCGCATCGCCATTCCCATCACCATCTTGATTGCTTGGTGGTTCAACCGCGTGCTGAGCAAAACAGCGAAGCTGTGGACTGCCCACCCGCTCATCGCGGCTATCCCCGTGATTGCGTGGGTGCTTGGATTCTTCGCACTATTGGTGTGGGGACAGGTCGGTGGAGATCAGTTGCTTGGTAGTAATATTCGCACTGTCGCCTTGCTTTTTGCCGGGATAATCGGTGGTGTTTGGCCATTTGTAGTGTCTAAGTGACATACTGATAATTGTCTGGATAGTGCCGGATTTCAGGAGAATTTATACCCCATGACTTATACAATTGCTCAGCCCTGCGTCGACGTAATGGACCGCGGCTGTGTTGAAGAATGCCCAGTAGACTGCATCTACGAAGGCAAGCGCATGCTCTACATCCACCCGGATGAGTGCGTGGACTGCGGTGCTTGTGAGCCTGCATGCCCAGTTGAAGCAATCTTCTATGAAGATGATGTTCCAGATGAGTGGATCGAATACAACGACGCAAACGCGGCGTTCTTCGATGACCTGGGTTCCCCAGGCGGTGCTGCGGGCTCCGGTCCGCAGGACTTCGATGCGGCATTTGTTGCGGCATTGCCACCTCAAAACCAAGAATAGATTAAGTAATAAGGAGTATTCCCACCATGGCTCGTTCTCCATTGGGTAGTGTTCTACCGGATTTCCCGTGGAACTCCTTGGCTGATGCAAAAGCCAAGGCTGCGTCCCACCCAGATGGAATCGTGGACTTGTCCGTGGGCACTCCAGTGGATGAGGTATCCCCAACGGTGCAGCTGGCTTTGTCGGCGGCCGCGGCGGCGCCTGGCTATCCACAAACTACCGGCACGCCTGAGCTTCGTGCGGCGATTGCGAACGCGTTGGAGCGCCGTTACGCAATCACAGGTTTAAGCACTCAGGCTGTGCTACCGGTTATTGGCACCAAGGAAGCAATCGCGTGGCTGCCAACGCTTCTAGGCATGCGTGGGGAATCCGTGGTGATTCCGACCGTTGCGTACCCAACCTATGAAGTCGGTGCCAAGATCGCGGGTGCAGAGGTCATTCGAGCTGATGACACTGAGGCGTTTGAAGATGCGTCCTTGGTATTTATCAACTCGCCGTCGAATCCGACGGGGGAAGTACTAAGCATCGATAAGCTGCGTGACATCGTTGCTTGGGCCCGCGAACATGACGCCATCGTGGCCTCTGATGAGTGCTACATGGCGCTGGCATGGGATGATGATAAACAGCCAGTATCCATCTTGGATCAGCGCGTGACCGATGGCGATATGACCGGGCTGATTGCGATGCACTCTTTGTCCAAGTCAGCGAATATGGCTTCCTACCGCGCGGGTTTCTTCGCAGGAGATGAAAAGCTCATTGCTGAGCTGCTCGAGGTCCGCAAGCACGCGGGCCTCATGGTGCCAGGGCCGATTCAGGCAGCTATGGTTGCCGCGCTTGACGATGACGCGACCGAAGCCCTGCAGGCCCAACGCTATGCGGTGCGTCGTGCCAAGCTCATGCGTGCGCTAACCGATGCCGGATTCACCATCTCCCATTCCGAAGCCGGAATGTACCTCTGGGCAACTCGCGGCAATAATTGCCGCGAAGATGTCGCCTGGTTGGCTGAATTGGGCATCCTCGTTGCCCCAGGTGACTTTTACGGTGATATCGGCGCGGAATTTATCCGCGTCGGCCTTAACGGCACCGATGAGCGCATTGACGCTGCGTGTGAGCGTCTCGCTGCTGCACAGCGCTAGGGGAGTGTGACCTTGCCGATGGGGGCATCGGCAAGCACATGCTTCAGTTGCCGTGTGGCGGCGATTTGTGCTGCCTGGCTGCGCTAGACTTTAATAATTCGCAACGAGTTTAGGTATTGTTTACTCAGCGCCCTAAACTTGCGGTTTAAAGAATTGTCCACAAAGAAGGGTTACTAGAGAGCATGACGGTAGCTCGGTTTATTACAAACATGGGGCAGTTCATCCGATTCGGTATCGTCGGCGGATCCGGCACGGTGGTCAACCTCCTGATTGTGTACTTGACCAAGCAATTTGCACTGTGGTCGGCAGATATCTCCGAGCATGACGTATTCCTGAACTTACTTGGAACCCAGTGGAATATCCGCTGGTATCACGTGTTTATGACCATCGCCTTTTTGGTTGCTAATACCTGGAACTATCAGCTAAACCGCATGTGGACGTTCAAATCCACCCAGCGTATCTCTTGGCTGCGTGGTTTCTTCCCCTTCCTCATGGCGGGCATCGGTGCGTTAGTGGTCAGCCAGATTCTGGCAACAATGCTCATGAATGAAACCTCTCCGATTGCGCTGCCGCCTGAGATTTTCGACGACTCCACGGGCTTCCGCACTAAATTCTACTGGGCATCTGCCATCTCCATCATTGTTGCTATGCCTATCAACTTTGTCATCAACAAACTCTGGACCTTCCGCTCCAAACCCAAGAACCCAGTTATTGTCTCTGACGCCGTCCCCAACTAGGACCACCGCACGCATTCGTGCCAGTTGAATACCGGATTGCCGGCGAATTCGGTTCCGTCTTTGCGTGGACGGCCGCTGCGAATCCACGCAGCTATCTCCTGGACTTTTCGCACCACTTGCTTGAGGTGGTAGCAGATACAGTCTGCGCTAAACCGCAGAACCACGCATCCCAGTGCCAGGCCGTCATTTGATTTCCAACGATCCGACACGAGGCTTTTGGCATTGCTGTGCACCTCAATGCCATCCACTTCAATGAGGATGCCGAGCTTCTTCAGCCACAAGTCGAAGCGGTATCCGGCAAGTCTAGCGTTGTGTTCAATCTGGAACCCCGCCCGCCGCAGTGCTGCCGCTAGGTCTTTCTCTGCGTTGCTATCGGCACCGATGGAGCATCCTTTCAGAACTTCCCGCAGAGCCTTTGGCACCCGCCGCATCCGCGCGAGGTCTGCTCGCAGCCGCCCTGGGCCCTCATGCCCGCGGTAGCGTTGCTCCAACAGCCACGTCCGCTCATAGCGGCTACTACGCGCAGCCCACAATGGCTCAACTACCCGAATCCCAGCGATTGTCTGCGTCGGCTGCTTTCTCGAGTGTCTTACCTTGAAATTTGCGCCCCGAATCGTGCGTGGCCCCGCAAGCTCCAGCGGAAAGCTCAGCGTTTGCTTTAAATGTACTTGCGTCGCTGACCTGCCCGTTAACGCGACTCCAGCCAATGTGCTGGTCAGGGCACGCGCAAAATTCTCCGCTGTTGGTTTGCCTTCCACATAGATTCCCCGATGAACCCGGTGCAGCTTACCGCTGGCAACCAGCGTTGCTTGCCTTCGCTTGCCGATGCCCCTAGCCCTCAACTGACGCGTCGTCCACACATTCATGCACCTCACGCTATTGCACCCTGTCTAGCCTGCACCACGCCGAGCGGCCACAGCTGTGGATAACCCTGCCCTTTTCTGGCTTTTAGATGATGCTTCAACAAAATCCTGTTGATAAACTTTCTCACTCGGCGCTCTCCGCGCCCCTCGCGCTCACGCCGGCAACGTCTCTCGCCAGGCGGAGCTCTACTGTGAGCGCGAAGGGCTCAGGCCTTGCTCGGCGGGGCAGTAAGCATGACGCTGCATCGGAAAGCGCTGCATTCTGGTCGTGTGGCCCACACGGCGGCCCTTCGCGTTCACAGACGCAACGTTTCTAGCCAGCCGCCTACCGATGGTGACCGCGAAGGGCACCATCGGCTTCAACGAGTATGGCGAGGGGAGCGGGGCACCTTGAAAGCAGCAGCAAGGCAGAAAGAAAGGAGCGCGCGGGTCTGTGAGGACCTTCGCGCTCACCAGGTGATGCGCTCTAGCTAGCCGATGCAATAACGTGAGCGCGGAGGGCACGGCCAGCGCATTGCAAGCCAACTTTGCTACCGATGCGCCCTTCGCGGTCACAGGGATTGGGCTTCTAGCCAGGAGCGTTATTGCGGTGAGCGCGAAGGGGACGGCGGAACGAGATAGGGAGCAAAGCAAAAGCGCGCCCGGGCGGAAAAGATTCCGCTGGGCGCGCTGGGAGAGTGTGGGCTAATTCTTGTGCAGTTCCTCGTTGAGAGCGACTGCGGAAGCCTTCCACTCGGTTGCTTCGATTGCACCGGTTACAGAGTTGCGGCGCAGCAGCATGCCAGAACCGCCGGAGAGGACAGCAGCCTTTACGGAAGTGCCTTCTTCAACCCCAGCGGCTTCTGCGACGCGACCGAACACAGAAACCTTGGAACCGGAGGTGACATAAAGGCCGGCTTCGACTACGCAGTCATCGCCAAGCGAAATGCCTACACCGGAGTTGGCGCCGAGCAAGCAGCGCTCACCGATGGAAATGGTTTCCTTGCCGCCGCCGGACAGGGTGCCCATGATGGATGCGCCGCCGCCGATGTCGGAGCCATCGCCAACGACGACACCTGCAGAAATGCGGCCCTCAACCATGGAAGCGCCAAGGGTGCCGGCGTTAAAGTTTACAAAGCCCTCGTGCATGACGGTGGTGCCTTCAGACAAGTAAGCACCCAATCGGACGCGGTCTGCATCACCGATGCGAACACCGGAAGGAACCACGTAGTCGACCATGCGTGGGAACTTATCCACGGAGTAGACGGTGACTGGTCCGCGGGAAGCAAGGCGGCCGCGAATCATCTGGAAATCTGCAACAGCGCAAGGGCCGTAGTTGGTCCACACAACGTTGGCAAGGTGGCCAAAGATGCCGTCCATGTTCATACCGTGTGGCTTGACCTGACGGTGGGAGAGCAGATGCAGGCGCAGGTAGGCATCGTAGGCATCGATTGGCGCGGCATCCAGGTCTGCAATAAAGGTCTCTACCGCGACGCGGGCAACGCCACGTTCTTCATCAGGGCCAACTAAGGCTGCAAATTGCTGTGGAGTCTCTTCCAAGCGCTCAGTTCCGGCAGCAGATACCGGAGTATCGAGGGAGACCGCAGGGAACCAAACATCTAACACAGTTCCGTCGTGGGTGATTGTTGCTAAACCGCGGGCAGATGCAGAAGTCATTGAATATTCAAGCCTTAGGGGGTCGATGGAATAGATACTTAATGGAGTATAGGTAAACCTAGACTTTGGCGCGAGAATTAGGCATCAACAGTGACGTAATCGTCAGTCCGCCGGCGATCACGGCGACGGCGACGAGCTGGCCGCGCGCGGAGGCATCGAAAAGCATGAGCACAACGATGCCTATCAGGCCAACAAGCACCAAATATGGAACCCAAGGGAAGCCAGGTGCTTGGAGCTCAGTTTCGCCTAACGATGGCTTGAGCTTGATGTATGACGCAACGATGAAGAACCAGATGACGAGCAAACAACCGCCGACCGCATTGAAGAGGAAGGTTAGTAGGCCAGGGGGATTCCAGTACTGCAGACCAACCGACGCGAATGCGAAAAACATGGAAAGAATGACCGCGTTGCGTGGGGAACCGGTCCGGGAGAGCTGGGTGAAAAAGCGAGGGGCGTTGCCATCACGTGCCATGTCGAAGACGAGGCGGGATGTTGCGTAAATCTGCGCATTGAAAGCAGAGAGCAACGCGATGACGATGATTAGTTCCATAAACGTTGCTGCGTATGGAATCTCGGCGACGCGCAGCACTTCGGTAAACGGCGACTGAGCAGCAACATCGGCGTCTTGAATATTCGAGAATGGCAGCAGCAAGGTGATGACTGCGACCGAACCCAAGTAGAAGACGATGATGCGGAAGATGATTGCGCGAACCGCGGTGGCGACGTTGTGCTCTGGATTCTCCGACTCGGCGGCGGCGATGGTAACCAGCTCAATGCCGCCGAATGCGAAAGCTACGGCGAGCAAACCTGCGGCAAGACCAGGCATGCCATTGGGCATGAAGTTCTCCACAAAGCTGCTGGTTTGAGTCTCTGCGGGCCCGAAAATGAGGAAAGCGCCGAGTACCAAGAAAGCGATGATGACCCCGACCTTGATGATGGCGAACCAGAACTCAAACTCACCGAATCCACGCACTGCGGCGAAGTTAACCACGGCAAAGAACACCACGGCAATCAGTGCGGGAATCCACGGGGCGACACCGAACCACGTTCCCAAGATGGCTGCTGCGCCGGTGATTTCGGCGCCCATCACCATGATGAGCATGAACCAGTACAGCCAGCCCATGGTAAAGCGTGACCAATTGCCAAATGCCATACCGGCATAGGTGGAGAAGGAACCCAGGGATGGACGCGCAGAGGCCATCTCACCGAGCATGTACATGATCAGCGTGACCAGGACACCTGCGGCCATATATGCGAGCAGAATCGAGGTGCCTGCGATCTGGATGCCAACACCGACGCCGAGGAAGAGTCCTGCGCCAATCGCCGAACCCAGGCCCATCATGGTCAAGTGCCGAGTCTTTAATTTATTGGAGTCTGAATTACTCATCGCCCACTTTTCTTTCAACAAGATAGTAACGGTCAAGGATGTTACACGCCATAGTGGCGCTGATCGCCAGCGGGTTTCACGCTACGATGGCCAGTTGTGATGATTCCCCACCTTGATTTGACCCAGGATCCGATTGAGCTGACGAAGGCGTTCGTTGATATTCCGTCTCCGTCGCATCATGAAAAAGCCATTGCTGATGCGATTGAGCAGGCGTTATCGCCGCTCGTGAGCACCGCCGGTATTGAGCTGGCGCGCTTTGGCAATACGGTGTGTGCGCGGACTTCGCGCGGCTTGGATTCCCGCATTGTGTTGGCTGGGCACGTGGATACAGTGCCGATTGCTGATAACGTTCCGCACCGCATGGACGGCGATGTGATGTTCGGGTGTGGCACCGTCGATATGAAGTCCGGGCTGGCCGTGTATTTGAACGCATTTGCGCAGTTGGCAGCGTCCGAGGACTTGCGTCATGACCTCACGCTGATTGCCTATGAAGGCGAAGAAGTAGCCACGGAGTTCAATGGTCTGGGCCAACTGCAGCGCGATCACCCGCATTGGCTGCAGGGTAATCTGGCCTTGTTGGGGGAGCCATCGGGGGCAATGATTGAGGCTGGTTGTCAGGGCACCATCCGTTTGCGTGTTACGGCGCATGGCACGCGTGCGCATTCGGCCCGCGCGTGGTTGGGCTCCAACGCCGCGCACACGCTCGCCCCAGTCATGCAGAAGGTCGCAGACTACACCCCGCGCGATGTCACGATTGACGGGTGTACCTACCGCGAGGGCTTGAATATTGTTCACCTTGAGGCCGGCGTTGCTACTAATACGCTGCCCGATCATGCGTGGATGTTCGTCAATTTCCGTTTCGCACCAGACCGCACCACCGATGACGCGATGGCGCACGTGCTTGAGGTCCTAGGTTTGGACACCGCACAGCAATTGCCTGCCGATGCCACCTTGGACGAGCCAGGCATCAGCTACGAGGTCGATGACGTGGCGGGGGCAGCGCTGCCGGGATTGGGACAGCCATCGGCAGCCGCGCTTATCGATGCCGTCGGCGGCAACGTCCGCGCTAAGTATGGCTGGACCGATGTCGCGCGCTTTTCAGAAATGGGCACGCCAGCGGTGAATTTTGGGCCTGGTGATCCGGGATACGCGCATAAACGCGATGAGCAATGTCCGGTGGAGCAGATAAGCTCAGTATCACAAACTTTAATGACATTTTTGACCACGTAAAAACAACCCTTCATGAGGAGAAACCATCATGGCTCCATTGCGTACTGGTTCGGGTGCAGCAGGAAAGCGCACGCCAAGGACATCGGAAAGCGCGGCACGCGACCGCATGTTGCGCGGCCCGATGTTGCTGCGTACCGAGGGTGAGCAAGTCTCAACATATGACCAGCGATTGTTGGAATCGGGCGCGGACCATGACTGGAAGCATGCTGACCCGTGGCGGGTGTTGCGCATCCAAGGCGAATTCGTCGCCGGTTTCGATGCGCTCAGTGACCTGCCGAAGGCCGTCACGGTCTTTGGCTCCGCCCGCACCAAAGAAGACCAGCCGGAATACGCGCAAGGCGTGGAACTAGCCGCCAAGCTGGTGGACAATGACTACGCGGTGGTCACCGGTGGTGGGCCCGGCATCATGGAAGCGGCGAACCGTGGCGCATATGAAGCGGGCGGCCTGTCTGTCGGTTTAGGTATTGAATTGCCCTTTGAGCAGGGGTTGAACAAGTATGTGGATTTGGGAATTAACTTCCGTTACTTCTTTGCGCGCAAGACTATGTTTTTGAAGTACTCGCAGGCTTTTGTCTGTCTGCCCGGCGGCATGGGTACGATGGATGAGCTATTCGAAGTGCTCTGCATGGTGCAAACCGGCAAAGTCACCAACTACCCGATAGTGCTCATCGGCACGGACTACTGGTCTGGCTTGGTGGACTGGATGGGTAAATCCCTGGTGGCTGGGGGCTACATCAATCCGCAGGACATGGATCTATTCCTGCTGACAGATTCAATCGATGAAGCCGTGGAGCATATTGTTGCTGCACACAAGGAGATGACCGATGAGCGAGTCCGACGACTCAACCGGGACAAGTAGGTTTATCTTTCCGCAGGTCATGGCGATTATTAATCGCACCCCAGATTCTTTTTACGATAAAGGAAAGACCTGGGGAATTGAACGCGCGCTCAAACGCTGCGATGAGGTCATCGCGCAGGGCGCGAGCATCGTTGATATCGGCGGAGTCAAAGCGGGCCCGGGGGATGAGGTGGATGCCGCGGCTGAAATTGAACGCGTGGTGCCATTAATTGCGGAGATTTCCGCACGCCACCCAGAGGTCATTATCAGCGTGGATACGTGGCGGGCATCAGTAGCTGAGAAGGCCATTGATGCTGGCGCGCGCCTGATTAATGACACGTGGGCTGGGTGGGACCCGGAGCTTATTGAGGTCGCAGGTAGCCGTGGCGTGGGCTATGTGTGCTCGCACACCGGCGGCGTGGTGCCGCGGACGCGGCCGCACCGCGTTCATTTTGATGACGTAGTGGCTGATGTCATTTCAGAAACCACCCAGCGTGCGCAGCAGGCGGTAGAATTGGGGTGTCCGCCGGAGCTGACGTTTATTGACCCGACGCATGATTTTGGCAAAAATACATTTCACGGGCTCGAGCTTTTGCGTCGTATTGACGAGCTGGTCGAAACCGGTTGGCCAGTGCTGATGGCGTTATCCAATAAGGATTTTGTCGGCGAGACCCTGGACCGTGGAGTCGGGGAGCGCGTGGCTGGAACACTTGCTGCGACGGCATGGGCGGCATCGAAAGGCGTGGCAGCCTTCCGGGTGCATGAAGTCGCTGAGACCATCGATACGATACGCATGACCGCAGCCATCCAAGGGCATCTGGCACCGCTGAATGCCACGCGAGGGCTGGCATGAGCGTTTCCGTTGTGATCCCGGCGCTCAACGAGGAGGCGACTATTGCGCACGTCGTTTGGGCTTGTTTGGCCGATGAGCCAGCAGAGGTGATAGTCATCGATGCGGACTCGCAAGACGCTACAGCGCGCCTCGCAGTTGATGCTGGCGCGCGCGTCATTAACTGGCGCAGTGTACTTGGCCATGTGCCCGTGCGCGCAGGGAAAGGCGAATCATTGTGGCGTGGAATTGAAGCCGCGCGCGGTGACATTGTGGCTTTCGTCGACGCAGACTTAGAATCAGCTGCTCCTGGCTTAGTGTCGGCACTGGCGGCGCCTTTTGAAGCAGAGTCGATTAACCTGGTCAAAGCCTCCTATTCACGGACCTTCGGTGATCAACCAACCGGTGGTGGGCGCGTTACTGAACTGACTGCGAAGCCATTACTGTCGATGTATTTTCCCGAACTCGGCCATATAAACCAGCCGCTAGGTGGTGAATATGCAATTCGACGCTCGGTTGCGCGCCAGCTGCCATTCGTGGACGGATATGGCGTGGAGGCAGGACTGATGATCGATGTGGCACAGCGCTTTGGTGCGGATTCGATAACACAGGTCGATTTGCCTCCGCGGGTACACCGCAACCGCCCGCTTCACCAGCTGGCGCCGATGGCACACGTGGTTGCTGAAACTATCTTGAGTCGTGCACAGTTCTATGGACGCCTGGGAAAAGCGGGGTCGCAGACTTTTGGACAGCGTCCGCCGCTAGATGAACTAGTATCCGGCATAGAATCCACTGGAGTCAGCCAATCACAGGAGGCGATGTAAATGAGCGTGGTTTTAACAATCATCATTGTGTTGGCGCTCATCGGGCTCGGAGCGATTATCGCCACCTGGATTTTCTCTAAGGTATTTGGTCGAGGCCCAGTGATGGCTGACTTGCCTGCTGAAGAGGCAGAACAGTTCAAGGAAGCCAACCGTATCTTCGCGCTCAATGGCGAACTAAGTCAGATCGGGTTCGACACGGTCAAAGATGGATATCGCCGGGATCAAGTCGATGATTTGGTAGCCACATTGACTGAAGAGGTGGCGAGGTTGAAGGGGGACAGGGAGGCATCGGAAAGCAAAGCTTCGACCCAAAATTCATCGGAGAGCGAAGAAATAGAGCTAACTTAAATCCCTGCTACCTGCGCTAACTCACGTATGCGCAGGACGTTTCTCTGTCGCACGTGGCCAAAAGAGACTATAATGGACACGAAGCGCTGATTTCCTCACATTTTGAAAGTACATCTGTGTGGAAATCGGCGAGATTTTGATGAGTAAGGGAGCAAAATTCACATGGCAGCAATGAAGCCGCGGACTACTGGTGGACCTATGGAAGCCGTGATTGAATCGCGCAAGATTGTCATGCGCATTCCTTCCGATGGCGGTGGGCGAATCGTCGTCGAGCTAACCAAGGAAGAAGCTGCCGAGCTCGGAGAGCTGCTGACCGACGTCGCGCAATAAGTAACCGTAAGTGTAATCGCGGGGTTAAATGATCTAATCTAGATTTATGCTTTCGCACATTATTGATGTTTTGGCCGATCCCGCTGACGGATCTGCACTTTCCGGCGCGGAAGATTTTGCGCGCTTGGTATCTGAATCTGGTCATTCATTCGACGTAGCCAAGCAAGGCTACGTGACCTTGGCACCAGGTGCTGGGCTAAAACACAAAGGCGATGACGCAGATATGGTCACCGCCCGCGAAACCTATTTATCCAAGGGGCATTTTGCTCCATTCGTGGAAGCTGTGACCGGTGCTGTTCAATCGGCCTTGGATGCGGCTATCAGCGTGGACGACGTGCCAGAACCAGCCTTGTTAGAGGTTGGTGCAGGTACAGGTTATTACCTATCGCACACGCTGGATTCTATCGATGGTGCACGCGGCGTTGGATTGGATATTTCCCCGCATGCGGCAAAGCACCTAGCGAAGTGCCATCCACGAGTCGGCGCTGTTGTCGCTGACGTGTGGCAGCGCATGCCGATCCGGGATGCGTCGATCAACGCCATCTCGGTCATCTTCGCACCCCGTAACCCGGCGGAATTCCAGCGCATTTTGGCACCGGGCGGCCAAGTCATTGTCTTGACGCCGCAGACCGGGCACCTTGATGAATTGCGTGAGCCTCTGGGCATTCTGGGCGTTGAAGAAGGCAAAGTTGACCGCATGTATGAGCAGGCGGAAGGGTTCCTCGAGCAGGCGGCCGATCCTGTTAACTTGGCTTTTCCGATAGAGCTGGATAAGGAATCTATCGCAGCGCAGGTCGCGATGAGCCCATCTGCGCGCCATATCTCTGCGGAAGAACTCGCAGAACGCATGGCTGCTTTGCCACCGACGTTGAAGGTCACCGCACATGGTCGATTGGATCGTCTCCGCGCAGTGTAGTATTCGCTGACAGTTTGCCCTCTAAATTAAGGCACACGCGCCCTTCGCGCTCACCAGAATCCGCTGACTTTGGAGGCGGTTCAATATCGTGAGCGCGAAGGGCGCGTTTCGTTCTGCAGCTGTGAAAAATACGACTGGGAGCTGCGATGAACCCTTGACGCTCACGGTAAGCGGACGCCTTGGGAGGAGGGCAGCCGTGGTGAGCGCGAAGGGCCCACTGGGCCAGGTGAAGGCATGCGCTCGCAGCTTTACGGAAGCAGTGGGAGCGCTCAGAGGGCTAGTTGTGGTTGATGTACCAGTCGCGGACTATCTCGGCATCGCCGTGAGCTGTGGCCTTAATGTTGGTGCAGCCGCCATCGAAGTAGACGCGCGATGCCATGGCGACTTGGCCGCCATCGGCAAATACTTCCACAGTTGAGCCGTCAACGATGACGGTGAGGGAATCGGAGTCGCCATCGGCAAGCGGGGCAATGGTCGGCTCGCTGGCGATGGACTCAGAGCGATCCAATTCTAATGTGGTGCCACGGTGGCGGATGGTGGCGGCGGTGTTGCCGGAGGCATCGTAAAGCGAAAGCGTCACGTCAGAGCCCTCGGGAACCTCCAGAAGGCCCGTCCAAGAACTGGCCCGAGACGCATTATTGACGGCCTCTGGCAAGCCTCGAGGAGGGGTCTGGAAAATGGTGCCATCCTGGAGCGTGACCACGCGAGGCAGAGACACCGCATTGGCCCAACCTTCATCAGACCAAGTTTTATGCGTCGTCGGATCATCTACGCGGCCAGTACCGTTGAGCAGGCCGAAGAGCATGCCTTCATCATAAAGCTTGTCGGCATCAATGCTGCCCGGCGTGTAATTCGTGATGCGCGGGCGGGTGAAATCATGACCATAATCTAGGCGCTGGAAACTGCGCGCGACCTCAAATGTCGTCCCGTGCAGGCGTCCCACAACGTATCCGCTGTGTTCGAAGCCTTGCTTTTCGATGGTCACCATCAGCACGTCATAAACACGCTCATCTACTTCATCGCGCAAGCGAATGATGCGTGGGGAGACCACGACCTGCCCGGGGCTAAGTTCTGCTCCTGGGTCGCCCTCGAATTGGAGGGGACCTGAAATCTCCCAATTCTCGCCATCACCGCTGCGGAAGATGACAAGATTCGGGGCGCTGGCATCACCTGCGACGGTGAGCATGAGCCAACCTGCGTGGCCCTTCTCCCGGTGTTCTGAGTCGACCCAATCGGCAACGACGACGGGAGACCGGAAACGATGGAATCCGTCCTGGTCGCTGATGATCTCGCCGCGGCGGGTGACGCGAGTATCGAGCGCTGCTGGATCGTCGGAGATTTCGCAAACGTCATCAAAAAGGTCATAACGAGCCAGCTGAATGCTGGTGGAATCCGATGTCACCGATGTGAAATACAGGTTCACATCGCCACCGACAGAAGCTACGGAGCCTGCGCGAAGTCCGGTTTCGCCGTCGATGGGCGCCAAAGAATCATCGCACTCGAGCCAATCGAAGGGAGACTCTTCTGAGAAAGTATGCCCCCATCGTGAAGAAGATTCGGCATCAGTGCGGTACTGGAAGAATAGGTGCCACGTGTTGCCATCGAGTAATGCACCTGCTGGTGCTTCGACAATTCCGGACTCTGGTGCGAAATGCAGCTCTGGGCGGTGATCAGTCATGAGACCATTTGTACACAAATTCGCGAATTCTTGTGGGCGCCCTAAACCAGTGAACGGTAGATATCTACCGTTTGACCTGCGATAGTAGACCAAGAAAAGGCCTCGATGGCGCGGGTGCGTCCTACCTTGCCGAAGGCCTTTGCCTTCTTAGCATCAAGCGCGAGGTCGTTGACCGCGGACGCGATGTGAGCTTCGAATCCAGCAGAATCAGTTTCGTCATAGTGGACCAAAGTTCCAGTGACGCCGTCTTGGACAACCTCAGGGATACCGCCGACATCTGAAGCCACAACGGCAGTTTCGCACGCCATAGCTTCCAAGTTTACGATGCCTAGCGGTTCATAGATAGAGGGGCAGACGAAAACATCGGCAGCTGTGTAGACTTCCTGAACCTTGTCTTTCGGTAGCATCTGCTCGATCCAGAAGATGCCGTCGCGTTCGGCACGCAGGGCATCGACAAGCTGTTGCGTTTGCTCTGCAATCTCGGGGGTATCTGGGGCGCCGGCGCACAAAATAAGCTGAATGGACGGGTCGAATTGTGCGACTGCCTTGAGCAGGTGAGGCACGCCCTTCTGGCGGGTGATGCGGCCAACGAAGGCGGCAATCGGGCGGTTACGGTCCACGCCGAGCTCTTCGAGTAGGTCCACGTCACGCGGCTGCCAGACCTCGGTATCAATACCGTTGAGCACTACGTGGACCTTATCCGCGTCTATGCGGGGGTAGGCATCCAGGATGGATTCCTTCATCCCTGAAGACACAGCGATGACTGCATCCGCGTATTCCATCGCATTCTTTTCAGACCAGGAAGAGATCTCATACCCGCCGGCTAATTGCTCGCGCTTCCACGGGCGGTGCGGTTCGAGTGAATGCGCAGTGACAACATGCGGGATGTCATACAGCCGAGCAGCTAAATGTCCTCCAAGTCCGGAATACCACGTGTGCGAATGCGCGACGTCAATCTCGCTGGCAGCCGTTGCCATGCGCAGACCAGTCGACAGTGTTTGAATCGCAGGGTTCGCGCTGGCAAGCTCCGGATCTACACCGTGGACAAAGACGCGTTCCTCATCGCGCGGTGCGCCCATGCAGTGCACGTCAACGTCAATGAGTTCGCGCATAAACCGCGTCAACTCAGCAACATGGACGCCAGCTCCGCCGTAAATCTCAGGAGGGTATTCCTTGGAAAAGATGCCTGCTCTCATGAAACTCACATTAGTGGTTTGTGCGACTGTCTGCTCGACAAATGAGCGGGGGTAGTTAAAGGACTTAAGTTCCCCTGCGAAAGTGATCAATTACTTATACGCTGGACAGTGTGAGAAGCCAGCCTAATGTCTTAGCAATTGTCCTCGCGGGCGGCGAGGGAAAGCGGTTATTTCCGCTAACTGAAGACCGTGCCAAGCCTGCAGTACCTTTCGGGGGGTCCTATCGATTAATTGATTTCGTATTGTCCAACTTGGCCAATGCGGGATTTTTGAAGATCGCGGTATTGACGCAATATAAGTCGCATTCACTGGACCGCCACATTTCTCAGGCGTGGAGCCTGTCCGGTCCGACGCAGCAATACATCGCGTCGGTTCCCGCGCAGCAGCGTCGTGGAAAGCGTTGGTATAACGGGTCAGCGGATGCCATCTTGCAGTCCCTCAATCTCATTTATGATGAGAAGCCCGATTACGTCATCGTATTCGGCGCTGACCACGTGTATCGCATGGATCCATCGATGATGGTGGAGGAGCATATTGCTACCGGCATGGATTGCTCTGTTGCGGGTATCCGTGTGCCCCGCGAGGAAGCGACGGCTTTTGGCTGCATCCAGGCGGATGGCATGGGCTCGATTATGGAGTTCATCGAAAAGCCTGCAAATCCACCGGCCACGCCGGATGACCCGAACATGACTTATGCGTCCATGGGCAACTACGTGTTCACAACGCAGGCTCTCATTGACGCATTGCTTGCCGATGAAAAAGATGACACCTCTGACCACGACATGGGCGGAAATATCATTCCGTACTTTGTGGAGAAGGGGCAGGCGCACGTCTATGACTTCATGTCGAATGAGGTGCCGGGCGCTACCGACCGTGACCGCGGCTATTGGCGTGATGTGGGAACGATTGATTCCTACTATGACGCGCATATGGATCTGATTTCGGTACACCCGATATTTAATCTGTACAACCACAGCTGGCCGATTCACTCAACTGAGACTCAGAACTACCCACCAGCGAAGTTTGTGCAAAACGGTATTGCGCAATCGTCGATGGTGGCGCCTGGATGCATCATTTCGGGCGGCACGGTTCGTAATTCAGTCCTGTCCTCTAATGTTCATGTGGCTGATGGAGCGACTGTGGAGGGCTCCGTGCTGCTGCCTGGCGTGCGCGTGGGTAAGGGCGCTGTGGTGCGTCGGGCCATCATCGATAAGAATGCGGTCATCTCTGACGGCGCAATTGTTGGTGTCGATCGTGAACGCGATGAGCAGCGTTTCAAGATTTCTGCTTCAGGCGTTGTCGTGGTTGGTAAGAACCAAGTGGTTTAAACTTCCAGGTTCACTCCCCATTGGCTTGAGCCAATGGGGAGTTTCGCTATTTGCGTACCCGGATAGATCCCGCGTGTGCCCTTCGCGCTCACCATCGGAAAGTATCTGGTGACTTGCCGGCCCTACGTGAGCGCAAAGGGTGCGTTGGGCGCGTTGGGTGCCCGATGACACTTTGACGCGTTGAATGTACCGGAGAGCGGCTTCCTCAGCGAGCTGATTAACCGACCGTGCCCTTCGCGCTCACCAAGAAGCTGGGTGTGGGGAGAGCAGGATTCGTTGTGAGCGCGAAGGGTGCGCGGAAGGTGTGTGGGGATGTGATTAAGGATTGTGAGAGGCAAACACGGTGTTCAAGGTGGGGCTTGCGGGAACTAGAGCGGCTAGCGTTGGTAGAGGGATATAAGGGGTTCAAGTCGGATATGTGCAGGTGGCCGATGAGTGTGGGCTGTATAGGGGGTAGGTAGCGGGGTAGACCTTTACCGGACCTTAAAATTATCTATTGCTCGGCATCGTGAGATGTGAAAAAGTAAATACACATCGCAAAGAGCGGAAGCTCGAAGCGGTGTGTGAAGGAAGAAGTCCGAGGTTTCTGTATATCGGGTGGTGCAGAAGCCGAGGGCGAATCGGCGTCCAGGAGTGATTCTGGATGCTGGCAAAATTTAATAATCCGGCTTGCGGGCATAGCGCGCTAGCCGGAGAGCTCATTCATGTTAAGGGGCTGATTCTTGCTGACGCGAAGTAGTGAGAATCAGGTGAGATGAGCTCATAGCAAGAAACGAAGGCGAGGTATCCGGATGAAAACTGGATACCTCGCCTTCGTCGTTGTGCGTTAGCGCTTGGTGACTAAGGTCAGCCCAGAACCGAGCGGTAGGCGGGTGACGTGAGCATCCTCGAGGGAGCGCACGTACTCATCAGCTTCGCGGGCTGCGACGGTGACTCGGTCGGTGCGGGAGGGGTCGGCGATGGTGGCGTCCAGGAGGGCATCGGGAAGCACGAGCGTTCCACGGTGCGCAATAAGTGGCCACGCTGTTTTGATGACCGCTGGCAGATCGAGGGTGGGGACGTCGGCGTAAATGACGTGGTAGGCCTCAGCTGCGAGGCGGCCCATGACATCGAGGGGGCGGGATGGCAAAAATCGCGCGCGCGATGGGGAGTATCCAGCATCGCGGAAAGTGGTCTTTGCGTGAGACTGGTGTTCAACCTCTGGATCGATGCAAGTAACGATTCCGGAGTCGCTGAGCCCGTCAAAAAGGTACAAGCCAACCACAGATGCGGCCGGGGTAATGGCCACAGTCTGGACTTTCTCGCCGGAGGCAGAAGCCGCCAGCGTTGTCAGCAGTTGACCCACGAACGTATTCGGGGTGCGAAGGCTGAACTCCTCAGCATGCGCGCGGGCGCTAGCGAGGGCTTCAGACTCGGTGCTGGTTGAGTCGATATAGTTACGCAGGGCATCAAAAGCTTGTACGGTCACATCACCCAGTCTAGGGAATTTTAGACCGCGAATGGGAAGAAACACCGCAGTTCGCGCTTAACAGGGAATTAACAGGCGGATAGCTGGTGTTTGCAAGTTCGATATAGCACAATAGAACGTATGACATCACAGGATTTCACAGGCACCGCCGCATTCGATGCGGGCGAAGCAACAATGCCAACCTGGGGTGAATTAGTCGCAGAACATGCAGATAATGTCTATCGGCTAGCTTACCGTCTGTCTGGTAACCAGCACGACGCAGAAGATTTGACGCAAGAGACGTTCATGCGCGTCTTCCGCTCCTTGGATAAGTACCAGGCAGGAACGTTTGAAGGCTGGCTGCACCGGATTACCACGAACCTGTTTTTGGATATGGTTCGTCACCGCGCGAAGATTCGCATGGAGGCGCTGCCCGAAGATTATGAGCGCGTGCCAGGCACCGATATGACTCCGGAGCAGTCATATGATGTGGCCAACTTGGATCCGGCACTGCAGGCAGCTTTGGATGAGCTTTCTCCAGATTTCCGCGTCGCGGTGGTTCTGTGTGATGTGGTCGGTATGACCTATGACGAGATTGCTGAGACGCTTGGTGTGAAAATGGGTACTGTTCGTTCCCGAATTCACCGCGGACGTTCGCAGCTGAAGCAGTCGCTGGAGCAAGCCGCCCGCACCAGTGATGAAGCACGAGTACTACTGCGCACGAGGTAAGCAAGTCATGACTATGTTTGCAAGAGGTGCGGAGCTTTCTGCAGAAAAGCGCGCGAAGATTCGCAGCCGTGGAAAGTCAAAGGCGCGTCGCGCGGACACAATTGGCCACTTGGGGCCTGAAGCGATTGTCGCATTTGTTGATGATGAAATGGACGATAAGGCAAAGCATCGCGCGCGGATTCACTTAGTTCATTGTGGTGAGTGCCGTGATGAAATTTACACCCAGCGCGGCACCTCTGAATGGGTTCGGACCTGCAATATTCAATCCCAGGTTCGTGCGCCGCGGGACCTGCTGAAAAAGCTCGCTAGCATTGGAAACCTTGACCTGCAGCAGCACAAGTATGAGATGGCCGAAGAGCAGCCGACGCAAAGACAAGACTTTTTAGACAAGCTCGAAATGGTCGTGAGGGCCATCAGGCACAACCAGCGCGGGAACGAGTAAGCTTAGAGCCGTGATTTCGTCTATCGGTTGGGTTGAAATATTCTTCATCGGTCTGCTTGCGCTCATTATTATTGGCCCGGAGCGCCTGCCGAATGTAATTCAAGATGTTCGTGCAGCGATTTTCGCCGCCCGAAAGGCAATTAACAATGCCAAGAAAGAGCTCAACGGCGATTTCGAAGGAATCGGCGAAGAATTCAATGCGCTTCGTGAGCCGCTGTCGCAGGCAGCAGAATGGGGCCGGATGGGGCCGCGAGCAGCCATTACGAAAGCTCTCTTCGATGGTGATGAATCCGCATGGGATGACTTTAATCCCAAGAAGATGCTCGAGGACCCTGCGGCGGCCTCGAAGAACACTGCGCAACCTAATATGACCGCGCAGCAGAGCCAGCCGATGCACCCAGGCCAGCCGATGCAGCCTGGCCAACAGGCAGGACCGAACCAGCAGATGGGGCAGCAGCGCCCGCAGTCACCGCAACAACCACAGCAGAATATGCAAAATCCGCCGCAGCAACCTAATCGCGGGGATCAGGGCTATGCCAGCGGCGGATTTTCCTGGGCAGATATCACCTAAAGCTAGTTGGTGACTCCAAGTCCCAGAGGCTTGCCTGCTAAAGAATCACGGCGCTTAGAAATCTTCGAGGCAATCGCATTGATAGCAACCGACGCAGGAGATTCTGGGTGAGCAATCACGGATGGTGTGCCGGCGTCGGAATCTTCACGCAAACCTGGCTCCAGTGGAACCTGGCCGAGCTGCTCAACGTCGTAGCCAAGCAACGTCGTTAGGCGATCGGCAACAACCTGGCCTCCGCCGGAGCCGAAGACGTCGACCACGGAGCCATCGGGAAGCACCATGGCAGACATGTTCTCAATGACACCGGCCACGCGCTGACGCGTCTGCTGGGAAATGGAACCTGCGCGCTCTGCAACCTCGGCTGCAGCGGCCTGCGGGGTAGTGACAACCAGCAGCTCAGCGTTAGGAATCAACTGCGCAACCGATAGCGCAACGTCACCCGTACCTGGTGGCAAATCCAGCAGCAGGAAGTCCAAATCGCCCCAGAAAACATCCGTAAGGAATTGCTGCAAGGCTCGGTGGAGCATTGGGCCACGCCACACGACTGGCGCATTACCCTGCACGAACTGGCCAATGGAGATGTGCTTAATGTTATGCGCGATAGGTGGCAACAACATTTCATCATCCAAGACGGTTGGGCCCTGGGTGCTACCAAGCTGGCCTGGCACCGAGTGGCCGTAAATATCAGCGTCAACGACGCCGACTTTATAACCCTGCTCGCTGAGCGCTGCAGCCAGGTTAACCGTCATCGAAGACTTGCCGACGCCGCCTTTGCCTGACGCCACCGCAAACACGCGGGTGGTTGAATCCGGCTTCGCGAAAGGAATCTCTGGATCCTGTGCACTGCCACGCAGTTGCTTCTTCAGCTCCAGACGCTGCTCATCGGTCATGGCGCCCAACGTAACCGTGACGTTGCCTACGCCCTCAATGTCTTTAATCGCGGCGCGAACATTGGTATCAATCGTATTTTTCATCGGGCAGCCGGCGATGGTGAGCAAAATCTCAACGGAAACGTCCTGGCCATCAACATCAATAGTGTTGACCATGTTGAGTTCCGTAATCGGCTTTCCGATCTCAGGATCCTCTACGCGGGAGAGCGCGCTGCGGACAGCGGATTCAGTCAATGCAGTAGTCATAACACTTCCCAGTCTAGACCCGTCGCGCACAATTTCGAAAGGTGGGGGCTGCTAGGCTGCTATGCGTGAAGAAGTTTGGTGCAATGTGTGTTGTGATGTCGACGGCGCTGCTTTCTGCCTGCAGTTTTGCCGAAGTTTCTCCGGAGGCTAATGGTCTGCAGACGGAGCCGGTGCGCATTGTTGTTGACCCTAATGATCTGGAGCAGGTAGTTCTCGCAGAAATCTATCGAGGCACGTTAGAGATTGAGAACCGCGAGGTAGAAATTGCCACGTCGGGGGAGGGGAATTTTCGGATCGGCTGCACTGGCCAAATCTTATGGGAAAACGATCCAGCGCGCGCCCAAGAGTTGGAGGCAGCTTTCGAAGCCGAGGAAGATTTTGACGGCCGCAACTATAACGTGGTGACCCATGATGAGATGATGGGTTCTCTGCCGACTGACTGGATGACTAATGACCCGTCCGCTGCATCCTGGTGCGATGACTTTGATGAAGTCGATATCCCGCTGGACATCGTTCCCATCTACAAGAAGACCCTGTTGAACCGCTCTGACAAGTTCGAAGTAAATAACGTCACCAAGTACATTACGAATGACGATTTGGACGAGCTTGTCGAAGCTTCCCGCACCGCCCCGGCCGATGACGTCGTCGAGCAGTGGATTTTGACCTCCGTCGCCGGCGGCGGCAACCTCGATACCGGCGACGCCGTTTCTGACGAGCAGTCCTAGCACTTTCACCCAGAATTTCTCCCCACCGCGTCCTTCGCGCTCACAATGCGCTGCCCCGTCGGTGCTTGCTTTTCTTTTGTGAGCGCGAAGAGCTCTCAAGATTTCCCACCAGTCCGGTCTCTTAAGCACGCCGTCGGAGTATCTTAACCTCGTGAACCCTTCGCGCTCACAGCAGCCACTCTCCTCAGAACTTCGTTTATCTCGGTGAGCGCGAAGGGCACGGAACCCTTGTGAGTTGCTTTCCGATGACGCAATTGTCGCCTATGTGTAGACAAAAACTGTTAACTGGTGCAATCTAGAGAGCAGTTGCAAATTAACGCTCGAGTTCGGGGGAACTTGGGAAGTATGTAAATGGGGGACATGATGCACTTGTTATTTCGTTTCGCGTGCCTGCTGGAGAGAACAGCATGAGCAGGAATTCTGTTAAATATCGAAAGTATCGAAAGCCATTCGTCGCCGCGCTCGCAGTGGGCAGCGCCCTTTTAACGGGTTGTACCGCCAGCTTCGGCGCTCCTGTTGAAGAATCCGTGACAGAGGTCAATGCAGCGACGGAAGAATCGGTGGTGGCGAGTGAGCCTGGGACGTCGGACGTCTCCGAATATCCCTGGAGCAGTGAGGGGCCGTACATCCCGGAACTAGGGACTTTTCATAGACATGACCCTGGGTTTACTCAATTCAATCCGTGCACGGAGATTCCGCAAGAATTGCTAGATGAAGCTGGACTTATCCAATTCATACCGTCGGGCGAAGATCCTGCGGAGCGGAGAATGTGTATGTATCAAGCTGACCCCAGATACGGAGATGCTGCTTTCATACTTGCCGGGGGAAGATTCGGGTTCGAAAATTATGCTGGGTTGGATGGAGAGCAAAAGTGGAGCGAGACTGTGGATGGCCATCCAGTATTGCACTACATCGATTATGCATTCCCAGACAGCTCGTGCACTGCAGCTATAGAGACTGTAGGCGGCCTGCTCGATATAAGTCTGTATGCAACCCCAAGCGAAGCTAATCCAGAAGAATTCGATTGGTGCATAGAAGCAGAGAAAAAGCTGTTCGAGCTATTGAGGTTAGATGGAAAACTCTCCAGTTGATTTTCATTTCTTAGGTCGAAATGAGGACGGGGTCGTTGTGTAGCCATTGAAGAGTTATTGGAAGTTGTGAGTCCATCCAGCCGGAAGTGGAAACTGAGAATACTGAGTATCTCATAGATCTCGATGCGAGAATGCGAAGTCTTAGGGAACCATCTGAAGACTAAAAGAGTCAAAGTATACGAGACCAGAAGATCTGCAGTTTCGACCCTAAATTTTTAAGAAGTCTATATCAATGCCAAATCGGGGAGCATGGTTTACAACATGAGAATTGATGCTGCGTCTATGAACGCATCACTTTGGAATCTGGGCAAAACCAGGCAGGAAGTTGAACTTGCAGCGCAGACGCTGAAGAGCAACATCGGTGCCCATTTTTCAAATATCGTGGGGTTTTCTGATGCTGGTGTAATCCACGGACGGGCTATAAAGAACGACCCTGGGTCAGCTCAAAATCTCCTATTGAAGCACGCCGAACAGGTCGGTTGGGCAACGCAATTGTTAAATGACGAACTACAGGCGGTCCAAGAACAAGACGCGACCAATGCGAGTGGACTTGATCTGGCTGATGTGGGTGGACGAGTAGGAGGGGCTTCGGTTGCTCTGGCTAATCAGCCTGAGAGCCGGCAGACACCATTGTCGTACGTTCCGCCTTTCGTGATGACGGGTGCATCATTGCAGCAGCTTTCATCTGATTTCGCTGCGACCCGAATCGGCGATATTGCTCAGGTTGCAGCTGATTGGAACCAACTCGCGGGCGATATTCAATCATCGTCTGATGGATTAAAGCGGATTGCTGCAGCTCTGGAGACCGAGCAAGATAGCGACTTTACGTACATGGCAGCGCAGAAGATTCGAGAGTTTGCGATGGATGGGCAGCAGTTCGCTGTGAACGCGGCAGATATGGGACTGAGGAGTTCGGGGATTACCATGAATTACCCGCCATATTTGTATGCTCTGATGGTAGATAATTCCACCATGGTTGCGATGACGCACCCAGCGGCGCAGAAGGCATTTGAGGCGGTCACGTTGTTTAAGTGGCAGGCGAAGTTGCAGTCAATGGTCTCGCAGTCGCTGCCGAACCAGCAGAGTTTGATGGACGCACCGTCGGGGCATGGAGGTGGGGATTCCATGGATATAGGTCTCGAAGCGATCGCTGGGTTGGGAACGCGGTATACCACTGAAGATGTCGAATGGCCGCGGGAGATTCAGCAAGCTTTGGAGAGCGGAGAGCTGGGACCAGGCTCATTTGAGGTTGTCAACGGTGAGTTGGCGGCGGTGGATGGCGTCGATCCGAGCTTGGTGGAGAAGATACAATCCGCAGTGAATGAGCGTCGGGAAGAGCTATATGGCGGGGGTCGTCTGCAGGAGTATCTGGCCAACGGTATTCAGACCATGGAGAACTCCACGACGCAATCGGCGGGGTTGAGCACCAGTTATGGTGTTGCGCAAGGAAACACACTCGGGATGGGATCGGGGCAGGTATCCAACGGGCATCCAGGTATTTCGGGTCTCGGAAATGGTAGTGGTGTGACTGGGCCGTTGGGATTAGCTGCTGGAAGCGGTGTGGGCAGTGCAGGGACAGGCGCCGGCGCGGTGGGTCGGGCGCCAGCTGCGAGCCGAGTCGGAGGAATTGGTGGGCGTGGCATTGGAGGCATCGGGGGAGGCCCAGGAAGTGCTTTTGGGCAAGGCTCTGCAGGAGATTCCGCATCACGCGCGCTTGCTGGAGGCAGTGATGGAGCAGGGCGCTCGGGTGGTATTCATGGTGCGGCAGCGCAGGGAACAGGGACTCAGAACGGCAGTAATGGCCGTGGTGTGGGCCCACTGATGGCGCCGGGCGCAGCTGGGCGCGGACAAGACAATAAGAAACGCGGCATGGTTAAGTCAGTGACGTCACGGGTGGAGATGGATAAGAATCGCCGTGACCTTCTGGGTGAGCCACCAGCGGCTGTACCCGGACCCATTGGGGATTGGGCGAGACATTAGCATTAGCCAGACAACCACAGGATTGAGCTATGAATACCAAAAGGGTGGTGGGCTCCCAAAACTCTGGAAGCAACCACCCCTAGCAGTTAAAAGGAGGACGAAAGGGTGAAGAGGGGGGATCGGGAGAGACCAAGCGGGGGGGGCTCCCCACACTTTCGCGCCCCCACCACCCTTAGCGTTGAAGAGAAGGACTAGATGTCGAATGCCTCTTCAAGCAGGTTCTTTTGCTCAAGCTGGTGAACCTTTGCGATACCGGTTGCAGTCGAGGACTGAGCACGACGGGATACGCGAACCATTTCTGGCATATCTGGAATCAGATTGCGCAGGTGCTCGTTGTAGAACGGCCATGGACCCTGGTTTGCTGGCTCATCCTGAACGAAACGGATCTGGGTAGCATTCGGGTACTTCTCGAATGCCTCACGCAGACGGTTGAACGGAATTGGGTGCAGCATCTCAATGCGGACAATGGCGATGTCGTCGCGGCCATCGGCAGCGCGCTTCTTCTCCAAGTCGTAGTAGAGCTTGCCGGAACACAGCATGATGGTCTTGACCTTGTCCACATCACCGATGACGTTGTTGTCACGGTCAACCAGGTTCGGGTCATTGATGACTGAAGTGAACGAGGTGACGTCGGTGAACTCTTCGATGGAAGAGGTTGCTGCCTTGTTACGCAGCATGGACTTAGGGGAGAAGACAACCAGTGGTCGCTTCATTTCACCCAATGCCTGGCGGCGAATCAGGTGGAAGTGGTTTGCCGGGGTAGTCGGCTGCGCAATAGTCATGGAACCCTCAGCGCACAGCTGCAGGAAGCGCTCGATACGAGCGGAAGAGTGGTCAGGGCCCTGGCCTTCGTAGCCGTGTGGCAGAAGGAGAATCAGGGAAGAAGTCTGGCCCCACTTAGCTTCACCGGAAGAGACGTACTCATCGATGATGGTCTGCGCGCCATTGGCGAAGTCACCGAACTGTGCTTCCCAAGCAACGACGGCCTCCTGGTTGCCCAGGGAGTAGCCGTATTCGAAGCCCATGCCTGCGAACTCGGTCAGTGCGGAGTTGTAGACCAGGAACTTACCACCGTTGCCGCGTTCGGAAGCAAGCTCGTTGAGTGGGTTGAACTCGTCGCCGCTGTTTGGATCGAATGCAACAGCGTGGCGCTGGGTGAAGGTACCACGACGGGAATCTTCGCCAGCCAAGCGGACAACCTTGCCCTGGTTAGCCAGGGAGCCGAATGCGATGAGTTCGCCCCAAGCCCAGTCGATGCCGCCTTCGATGGAGGCCTTAGCGCGTTCTTGCGCAACCTTGCCCACACGCTTGTGGAACTCGAAACCTTCTGGGGTATCCAGGTAAGCCTGGCCCAGCGCACGAAGCTCATCACCGGTAATGGAAGTATCCAAACCACGGGTCAGCGCCTGAGAACTGGTGATACCGGACTGCTCCTGTGGGCCAGCCTTTTCAGCTTCCTTAACTTCAGTGAAGACGGACTCCATCTGGTCGTGGAAGTCTCGTGCTGCTGCTTCTGCGTCCTCGGAAGACAGGTCACCACGGCCGATGAGGTCTTCGGTGTAAGACTCACGAACACCGCGGTGGTCGTTGATCTTGTCGTAGAGAACTGGCTGGGTCATAGATGGGTCATCAGCCTCGTTGTGGCCGCGCAGGCGGTAGCAGAGGAGGTCGATGAAGACATCCTTGCCGAAGCGACGACGGTATTCGGTTGCCAGCTGACCAACCCAGACAACTGCTTCTGGGTCATCACCATTGACGTGGAAGACTGGGCAATCGAAGCCCTTTGCCAGGTCAGTGGAGTAGTAGGTGGAGCGGGAAGAATCCGGAGTGGTGGTGAAACCAATCTGGTTGTTGACCACGATGTGAACGGTACCGCCGGTGGTGTAACCACGCAGCTGAGACAGGTTGATGGTCTCCTGAATAACGCCGAGGCCCGCAAATGATGCATCGCCGTGCAGCATCAAAGGCACAACAGAGTAGCCGTCGGTGCCCTTGTCCAGAATGTCCTGACGTGCGCGAGCAAGACCGACCAGCACTGGGTCGACTGCCTCGAGGTGGGATGGGTTAGCGGTCAGGGTGACCTTGATTTCACCATCACCGAACATCTGCAGGTGCTCGCCCTCAGCGCCCAGGTGGTACTTCACGTCGCCGGAGCCGCCAGCCTGGCCGCCCTTGAAGTTGCCATCGAACTCAGCAAAGAGCTGAGCCAGTGGCTTGCCGACGATGTTGAACAAGACGTTCAAGCGACCACGGTGAGGCATACCGATGACAACCTCGTCCAGACCCTGGCCAGCAGCGGTGTCAATGATGGAATCCATCAGAGGAATCAGAGACTCAGCGCCCTCAAGGGAGAAACGCTTCTGGCCGACGTACTTGGTCTGCAGGAAGTTCTCGAATGCTTCCGCAGCGTTAACCTTCTGCAGGATGTACTTCTGCTCAGCGTTGGTTGGCTTAGGCATGCCGGCTTCGAGGCGGTCACGCAGCCATTCGCGCTCATCGCTATCCAGGATGTGCGCGTATTCTGAACCAACCTTGAGGGTGTAGGCAGTACGCAGGCGGGAGAGGACCTCGCGCAAGGTCATGGTTTCCTTGCCACCGAAGCCGCCGACGTTGAATTCACGGTCTAGGTCCCAGATGGTCAGACCGTGAGTTTCCATGTCCAAGTCGCGGTGATCTGGAATTGGCAGGCCTGGTTGAGCCCAGCGGATCGGGTTGACATCGGCAAGCAAGTGCCCACGTGAGCGGTACGCCTCGATGAGGGACATCACGCGGGTGTTCTTATCAATGCCGCGGTTTGGTACATCCTGTGCCCAGCGGAAAGGCTGGTAAGGAACGCCAAGGGCGGTGAAGAGCTCATCCCAGAACTTGTTGTCAACAATCAGCTGAGCGATGGTGCGCAGGAACTCGCCGGACTCTGCACCCTGGATGACGCGGTGGTCATAGGTGGAGGTCAAGGTAACCAGACGGCCAACGCCAAGGTCGGCGAGGCGGTCAGAGGAAGCGCCAGCGAACTCTGCTGGGTAATCCATGGAACCAACGCCGATGATGGAGCCGGATCCCTTGGTCAGACGAGCAATCGAGTGACGGGTACCGATACCACCTGGGTTGGTGAGGTTAATGGAGACACCGGAGAAGTCATCCATGGTCAACTTGTTCTTACGGGAACGCGCAACGATGTCCTCGTAGGCGTCGAAGAACTCTGTGAAAGTCTTGTTCTCACAATCCTTGATGGCTGCAACAACAAGCGCGCGGGAGCCATCTTTTTGCGGCAAGTCAATAGCCAAGCCCAAGTTGATGTGCTCTGGCTGTACTACGGTTGGCTTGCCATCTTGAACTTCGTAGCGAACGTTCATGTCTGGGTGGATCTGAACGGCCTTGACGATGGCCCAGCCCAAGATGTGGGTAAAGGAAATCTTGCCGCCGCGGGTGCGCTTGAGGTGATCATTGATCATCGCGCGGTTTTCCCACATCAGCTTCACTGGCATATCGCGCACAGTGGTTGCGGTTGGGATCTCAAGGGACGCATCCATGTTCTTAGCAATCGCCTTGAACATGCCCTTTAGCGGCTGCTCGGATGGCTCTGGATAAGGCTCAATACGATCGAGCGGGGATTCTGGCGCATTCTTCGCCTTTGGGCCTGCTGGGCTTGGTGCCTTCTGCACAGTCTTTGCCTTCTTAACGTCTGCCTCTACAGTGGTCTCGCGCGCTGCCTGTTTGGTGGCAGTCGGCTCGCCCTCTGCCTTCTTATTTGCCTGTGGAGCGTTGGCAGGAGCCTTGGCCTCAGCCTTCGGAGCTTCCGCCTGCTTCGGTGCACCGTTCTTCTC
This sequence comes from Corynebacterium sp. L4757, assembly GCF_043673995.1. NCBI lineage: Bacteria > Bacillati > Actinomycetota > Actinomycetes > Mycobacteriales > Corynebacteriaceae > Corynebacterium > Corynebacterium sp. L4757. Next base: position 97,979 of record NZ_JBIMEN010000004.1, read on the forward strand.
AAAGAACTCTCTCCACTCCTTATCAACGGAGTTGGGATCTTTGGAATACTGCTGGAACTGTTCGTCAATCAGCCACGCATTTGGGCCATAAATGCTCGAGTTGCTCACGGCAGGTGCTCGCCTCATTTCCTTGAGTTTATGTATGGGTCTTTTGTCGACTTTAGTTGTGCTTCCAGTGCTTAGCCACTATAAGGTAGGCCGCCGCTGAAAACAGTTCTTCACCAATGATACGGCTGATTGCAAAATTACTTATCAACACCCGCCCATATCGTGGAATACCTTGGGGTTTACCTGCGTGTATGACCCTTGAATGTGGGTAGATATGGGTTAGTCAACGAGTTGTGGAATCTGTTCGCGAGTGTGCTCGATCATCTGGCGCCCCAGCTTACGGTTCGCCAGCGCTCCCAAGGCCGCACCAATGCCAAAAGGAACGAGTTTGGAGACCCACATCCACCGCACGCGTTTAGACATGTTTTTGATAAACATCTGCAGCAGTCGACCATTCAGTCCTGACAGCGATGGCGCCGAAAAGCGCGTCAGCGCGGTTGCCGTGGACACAGCGCCGCCCTTGCCCATATCTTCCACGAAGGCATCAACTAGCGCGGAGCCTTTGGACCCGTTGAGTACCAAGAGTACGACTGTCATGCGGCGCTCTTTAGTGCTCAGGTCGATGCCGCGATTATGCGCGGAAGCTAAGAAATACCAGGCGGCAGCCTCGATAAAAAATAAGGATTCAGCGCCGATTGCTGCAGCGCCGGTCACAAACCCGATGCCGGGGATTGCTGCCGCTGCGCCAGCTCCAGCGCCGGTGCCTTGAACCAGGCGCACAAAGTGCTTATCCAAGATGGTTTGGATCTCATCGTCGCTGGCATCGGGGTTTCGCTTGCGCACCGAGTTAACATATTTGGCTACCGAGGAAGACTGCACCTCAACCGCCTTTTGCAGCCCTGACATGATGGCGTTGGCGAATTTATCATCATTGTTTAACAACTCACGGGCCTCTTGGTTTTCAGAGCCTTCAACGATGTCGCCTTCTAAAACCTCAGTCTGGGCAGGGGAGTTTTTCCTATTCAAAATTTGTGGCAGCTTCATAATTTTTCCTTCATCAATGATTAGTTACAAAGTAAAAGTTAGTAAGAGCGAGGATACAAGGCGGGCCAGGAACCTCGCATGGACTTCACAGTGTTCAACACTATTGATTGCCAGCGCCATTCCCGGAACGTCGTTATTGTTATAAATATGAGTTCTAATTCGTTTCCATGTCGCTTCCGCGGTGTTCGGCATGAGTGATGAAACACCGAACCTGGATGGGCAAGAGCCGGAGTTTTCTTCTGAATTTTCCTCTGACCAGGTGGAACGCGAACTATCCGTGGCAGCGGCGAAAGCTGAGGCTGAAGCCGCACGTCGCCGTGCACAGCAGGCAGCAGCCGCTGCTCAGCAGGCAACAGGCGAAAACCTCACCATCAAAACCGCATCGGGTTGGGTGCACGGCCGCATGGAAGAAGTCGACGGTAAGCACGTACGTTCCTGGCGGGGCGTGCCCTTTGGCGCCGATACTTCAGGGCCGAATCGTTTTCGTGCCCCGCAGCCGGTCCAGCCGTGGGAAGGTATTCGCTATTGCAATGAATTCGGGCCGGTAGCGCCACAACCCACCTATTCGTGGCATGACCGCATCATCGGCAGCGAAGATTGCCTGCACCTCGACATTGTTCGTCCCGATACGGATGAGCAGCTACCCGTGGTGGTGTATTTTCACGGCGGTTCTTTCATCGTCGGTTCTTCACACATGTTGATGCTGCGAGGATTTTCGCTCGCAGAAGCAATAAATGTGGTTTATGTGTCTATCAATTTCCGGTTGGGCGCGCTGGGATATCTGGATTTGCGTTCGCTTTCCGATGACTGTGTGGCCAACCCAGCCGTCATGGACCAGCTTTTGGCCTTGCAGTGGGTTCAGGACAACATCGCTGCGTTCGGCGGCGATCCCGATAGTGTCACTGCCATGGGTGAATCAGCAGGCGGCGCAGCGGTATTGACGCTGATGGCCAGCCCCGCTGCTCGAGGGCTATTTCATCGCGCAATCGCGCAGTCCTCGCCGATTGGTCTGATCCACTCGCGCACGCAGTCGACGTGGTGGGCTAGGCAACTGGTCAACCGCATGGCGCTGCCGCGGGGTTCGACGGTGGAAGCACTGCGTGCGCATGACGGTGCGGATATTGTCCGCGCTGGTCAGTCGATGATGTGGCGTAATGGTGAGATCATGCATCTCAATTCTTCTTACGCGCCAACGGTGGACGGAGATTTGCTGCCAGAACACCCCCTGGAGGTGTTTAAGCAGGGCAAACAGATGGATATTCCGCTGCTGATTGGTAGTAACAGCGATGAAGCGAGCTTTTCCAAGTTTGTATTCCAGCGCGAACAAGTTCGTCAGCGTGCGGCTCTTCGGCTCTTGGCGTCTTTTGATGAAAAGAATGCGCCAGGTGTGGTGGAAGCGTATGGCGGAGCATCAAACCGTGCTGATTTTGCCGAGCTGCTTGCCGATGCCCTCTTTTGGGCACCGTCAGTGCGGATCGCACAGTCGCATGCATTAAAGAATTCGACTTGGATGTATCGCTTTGATTACGCATCCAAGGCTCTGAAAGCGCTGGGGTTGGGTGCGATGCACTCGATGGAGTTATCCAATGTTTTTGGTGATATGAGTGCTTCGCGGGCGTCGCTATTGCTGAGGATTGGTAGCGGGGATGAGATGGCTAACTTGACGGCGCTGATGCAAAGTCATTGGGCAAACTTTATTCATTTCGGGCGTCCGGGCGATGATTGGCCGATTTATACGACCACCGCTTCAGAAGTAAAGCACCGAAAGACTCAGCCGAAACCGGCGACACCTGCAGATATGCCTAAGCGTGAGAGGGAAAAGCCACCTGTGCATCGTGCGACAATGGTCTTTGATGCACCGCCTTCGGTGGTCTTAGATCCGCGCCGCGAAAGGCGCAAGGCATGGAATGACTACAACATGCTTGAGTGGGGTGCAGGACGGGCGGATATTCTGGCTGAGATTGAGTTCTTGCTGGAATCATTTGGACCGTGATCTTGGACTGTGATCTTGGACTGTGATCATTGACTGGCAGGTTGCGGGGAAATACTTAATAAACTTCCTTCTTCCATCCCCGCAGTTTCAGTCTTCGCGGTAGGCTTGGGCAGCGACGGCGTTCATTATCGTTGTCGTATGTCCCACGCTTTTTAATAACAAGGACGGATTGCCAGATATGAGCTTTTTCGAAAACATTGCAACGGCCTTGGATGCCGAGGGAATTGAATCTCGCGTCAATGACGACATTATGTTTGTGCCGATTACATCGGATTTGGAAATCCAGTTCGTGGAAATCGATCCTTTACTCCCGGCTGCAAACGTCTACATTGCCGCAGCGGATGTAGATGAAGACGATGAAGACTTTGAGGCTGTTCTGGTCTCGGTGGCGTTCTCTGTCGAAGATGCGGTTGAGGCGGTAGCCCGCCACATCGCCACCGATCAGGTTGTGACAGTGCTGCGTGACTTGCTTGAGGGAACCGATGAAAGAATCGCGGAACTGGAGTTTATGCAGGATGAGTTCAATCCGAACTTGGTGGTCGCAGAAGTAGCGAATGATTCCGAACTGCGCGTGCTCGTGGAAACCGTGGATGGAATTCCTTCGGCGATCGTGCGTTTCTTGTCTTTCGCATACGTCGATGATGAAGAGCTGGATGTGGATGACACATCTGAAATCGATGACTATGATGACGCCACCATTCAGGAATTGTGGGACGTTGATGCTGAAAGTGGTGTCGAGGCTGAAGAGCCGCTGACGGATGAAGCATATCGCCTGCTTTTGGCTTCTTCGATGCTGGATGTTGCTGAGCCTGTCATCGAGATTCCAGCCGAGACCCTTGAATTAGGAACTTATGTTGATTTCGACCGCCTCTTCGACGTGCTCGGATTAGTTTCTGAGCGTGCCTTGGATTGGGAGTCACAGTTGGTTCCTTTTGATGCTGGTGAATTCGAAGAACCGGACGTCTATGACATCTACGGCGAGGACACCTTGGACGAAGAGCTGGAAAGTGAGCTCGACGAACTTGATGGCTACGACGATGACGACGATGACGATGATGACGACGACCTAGAAATCCACGAGCTGAAAGGCTCTCGATACCAGAACTCAAATGATTCGGAAGCCTCCAATGATGAGGATGATGCGGACAATTAAGACAAAGCCCTAATTAGAGTAGGTCGATACGGGTACCGCGGTCACTGCGTAAATGCAGCGTGCTGCGGTTTTACTTATTCCTCCGCCAAGAGGGTCTGCCTCTAAGAGAGCCGGCCGCCAAGAAAGCTGGTCGCCAGGAGGTGTGCAGGAAAGGGTTGTGAGGCCAGAGTCTGCGAGGCAAGTCCGGTAGGAGAGTGCTTACGCGGCTTGCTCGAGGCCCGCATAAAGGGAGCTCGGGGAGCGCAATGGTTGGTAGTCGCGGTCGACCATCCATACAAATGTTGCGGCTTGGCCTGAAGGAATCTCATGAACTGATGATGCGGCATGAGTTGGAATCAACGCGCGCACCCAGCCCTCGGCAACCTCATGGGATACCTCAAAACCGGAAGGATCCGTGATGCGCAAGCGGATGAGATAGACCGGCTTGCGGCGTTCGCCATAGCCGCGAATCCGCGCCATCGCGCGTGGTCCCACGCGAAAGCGCGTGATGCTTGCGGTGAGTCCAGTGCGATTGAGTACCCCAGGCAGTTGCTTCTTCGGTGGACGCCAATCAGCTATATCCCGATTGAGAGAACGGGGATGTCGGATGATGGCGTTGATAGCATCAACGGTCTCTGAATGCGCGAGAAGCACTTCGCCGGTGACAGAAGCAATGTCAATAGGCTCCGGGCTCGTGGCCGCGTGTGCGATGGATTGTGGGCGGATGATTGATGGAATGTTTTTGTTCTTTTTCATGGCTGTGACTCTAAAACCCCTATCGGACATCCGTTCTAAAACTAGTCGAAACTATAGAACATTTATTCTAATTTAGTCTGAAAAGCCTTTTGGACAATCAAGGGCTAGAGTTGTACCTGCTATGACAAATATGGATTCTACCTCCCCAGATAACCCAGACCTTGACGTTGCAGAGCAGCCGAAGGTACCGCGTGAAATTTGGGTACTGGTGGTAGCAGCGTTCATTATTGCTCTGGGCTATGGATTAATTGCGCCACTGCTCCCGCAGTTCATCGTTACCTTTGATGTATCGATGGCCGCAGCTGGTTTAGTGGTGTCAATCTTTTCCGTCAGCCGGTTGGTGATGGCGCCTGGGGCTGGTGCGCTCATCAATAAGGTGGGCACCCGCGCGGTGTATATTTCGGGCCTATTGATTGTTGCGGTCACCACCGGCCTGGTTGCCGGTGCGATGGAGTATTGGCACATCATTGTGCTGCGCGCGCTCGCCGGTATTGGTTCGACCATGTTTACGGTCTCAGCCATGGGCTTGATTGTGAAGGTGGCGCCACCGACCATTCGTGGCAAGTGCTCGGCAATCTATGGCACTGCGTTTCTGATCGGCAACATCATTGGTCCGGTGATGGGCGCGGCCTTGTCATTTTTGGGATTTAGGTGGCCATTTTTCATCTACGGCGTGGGCGTGGCCTTGGCGGCGCTCGTGGTGTGGATCATGATGCCCAAGGTGGATAAAACCGCAGAAAAGGCAACGGAAAAGCCAGCTATGAAGCTGCGCGAAGCCTGGAATGATACGGCTTTTAGGGCCGCGCTGACCTCGAATTTCGCGCATGGTTGGGCGAATATGGGCGTGCGTGTTTCGGTGGTTCCACTTTTTGCTGCAGCCGTTTTCAACAACGGTTCGGCGGTCGCTGGATTTGCACTGGCGGCCTATGCCGCTGGTACCGCAATCGTGCTGCAATTCTCAGGTCGGCTGGCAGATAGCATCGGTAGGCGCCCGCTGATCATTGCGGGCCTGACCGGCACGGCCATCTTCGTGGGTGTCTTTGGTTTTGCTGAAAATGTTCCGATGCTGATTATCCTTTCGGCGCTGGCGGGCGCTGCCGGTGGTTTTACTAATCCTTCGCAGCAGGCAGTGATCGCCGATGTGATTGGTAATGAACGCTCCGGTGGTCAAGTGCTGTCCACCTTCCAGATGGCCATGGACTTAGGATCGATTGGCGGCCCTATCATCGTTGGGCTGCTCGCTGATATTTTTGGCTTTAAGATCGCCTTTGCGTTCTGTGGCGTTTTGTCCCTGGTTGGCGTTGTAGCCTGGATCTTTGCACGAGAGACTCTCGAAGGCACCAAGGCGCAAGTACGTCGAATGCCATAAAATTTGGCCAAAGCCGTGACATTGTGGTCTGTGACACTTAGGATGTAAATAACTCGCGTCGGGCTGTCGCGCGGGCATGTATTTCTCTGCAGCATCTAATCTTGCTGCCTTGAGCGATTGCATGCCTTATTGCGCATGCTTCAGGGCAGGAAAGGGTAGATGCTTCGCATACCGCACCCCTTTTGTCGTAGGAGTCAGTGATGACGACGCCCGATTCTGTCGTGAGCCAGACCAATGACCACGATGAAAAATTACCCGACGTTGCCGGCAAATGGCGGCTGATTGTCTATAGCGCGATTGGCGCTTTCGTATTCTTCTTTCCGATTACGTATCAAGAAAGAAATTCCATTCCACTTGACCACATGGTCACGATTATCAGGGATGCGATCCCATCAGCAGTTCCGTGGCTGATTTTGGCTTTGGCTGCCTTTGGCACGTACCGCGGCATTGCTACTAAATCATGGGAACGCGGCTGGGTGCATGGTGTCTTCGCCGTACTAAACATCCTCGGTCTCATCGTGTCGTTCTTGCATGTCATCGGCATGCTGCCGTGGGTGCTGGGTGAGGATGACCTGGTGCCATTTCTGTGGAACTCTATTGCTGTTCCGGTTGGTTTGATTGTGCCTATCGGTGGCGCATTCCTGGGTCTGTTGATTGGTTATGGCCTGCTGGAATTCGTGGGTGTGTTCATGCAACCGATCATGCGGCCACTATTTCGCACCCCGGGCCGAAGCGCGATTGATGCAGTGGCATCTTTTGTGGGGTCCTACTCACTGGGCATTTTGATTACTGATCGCGTCTATCAGCAAGGCGGCTACACGGGACGCGAGGCGGCGATTGTCGCGACGGGCTTTTCTACGGTCTCAGCAGCATTCATGGTGATCGTGGCTAAGTCTTTGGATCTGATGGACATGTGGCTGACCTTCTTCTTTGTCACTCTCGTGGTGACTTTTGCGGTCACAGCGATTACCGTGCATATTCCTCCGCTGCGCACGATGCCAGATGAGTATTTCGAAGGTGCGACTCCGGACCCAGAGCGTGATGTGAAGAAGAATCGCCTGAAGGAAGCATCACGGGAAGCACTGCTGCAGCTCGACCGCGCGCCGAGCCTGTGGAAGGCGATTAGTGAGAATTTCCTCGATGGCCTGCGTTTGGCGGGCGCGATTGTGCCCTCAATCATGTCGGTTGGCCTGCTGGGCTTGCTGCTGCAGCGCTTTACCCCAATCTTTGAATGGATTGGTTACCTCTTTTACCCATTTGCGTGGATTGTGCGCCTGCCGGAGCCACAGCTGGCGGGCGAGGCCGCAGCACTGGGTATCGCTGAGATGTTCCTGCCAGCAACAGCTGTGGCCGGCAGCGATGAAATCGCGCTGAAATTCGTTATCGGCGTGGTGTCTATCTCCGCCATCATTTTCTTTTCAGCACTGGTTCCATGCATCATGGCAACCCGCATCCCGCTATCTATCCCGCAGATGATCATCATCTGGTTTGAGCGCGTGGCGCTGACGATTATCATCGTCACGCCAATCGCGCACCTTATTTTGTGATAGCTGAAGAACTATTTCGCAGACTTGGCTTGATGGTGAGCTACTGCGATGTCATTGATTAACCGCGCGCCCAGCTTGGACGTGCGGTTATCTTGATCGTAGCGGGGATTGATCTCCACAATATCCACCAGAGCCAGCTTGCCGGTATGCGCAATGGTTACGGCGAGTGCGCGAATACGGTCAAAGCTCACGCCGAGTGCCGCCGGAGCCGAAACACCTGGCGCCTGGTCAGCAGGCAGCACATCCATATCGATGGAGAGATGAATATGGTCAAAACGTGACTGCGCGATGAGATCGGCGGCTAGCTTTTCGCACTCGGCGATAGACATGGCGGCGAGCTGCTCATCCAAAGTTACGTGCACGCCTAAGTCGGCAGCGGTATCAAAAAGCGCTGCAGTGTTATTAGCGCGTGAAATGCCGAGCACTGAATAGTCGAAATTCTTCGGGCCGACGAGCTCAGAAATCTGCTTGAAAGGAGTGCCGGAGGTTGGACGATCTTCAACGCGCAAATCAAAGTGCGCATCCAGATTAATGATCTGTGAAGGACCAGACGCATCCAGGAGACCGCGATGGGAACCGAATGCTGTTTCGTGCCCGCCACCCAGAATAATCACCAGGTGACCGGCATCTACTAGCGCAGAAACGCGCCGGGATAATTCATCATGCGCGCCCTCCAGGTCATCGCCTTGGGTGGTGATCGTGCCGGCATCGGAAAGCTGAAGCTCATCGTGGATAGCTAAACCGCCGAGCGCTTCCCGGAGCGCTGCGGGGCCGGCGGCAGCGCCCTGGCGGCCGCCATTGTGCAGCACGCCTTCATCGGAAGCAAAGCCTAAAAGTGCAATCCCTGGGGTATCTGCCTGCGGGGAAATTCTATTATGCCAGCGTGCATGTTCAATCCCGGGGCCATCATCGCGCCCAGTCCACGCCGGGGCGGGGGAGTACAGCGGAGCGGTTTCGGTATTCATGCCACCACAATAAACGAACATTTTGTCCCAGTGGTGCTCTAAGCTGGCATCGTGAGCAAAATTCAGGTCCCCGCCGCGCGTAATACGTTGCGTATTTTGGCGTTGCTATCGAGCATTGATGTTCCAATTTCGGCAGCGCGCATACGTACAGAGCTGGACTTGCCGCGGTCGACGACCTATCACTTGCTGGCAGAGCTGGAATCATCCGGCTTTGTGGTGCACCTGCCAGAAAACCAGACGTATGGTTTGGGTTTGGCGGCATACTCGATGGCCTCGGCGTATACGACGCAGCAGCCTTTGGTGCGCATGGCACAAAAACCATTGGAGGAAGCCGCAGCATTGGTCGGCGGTTCGGGGCATTTGGCCCGGCTGTCGGGTGAGGAAATTTTATATCTCAGTGAGGTGCGCTCAAAGAATGCGGTGAGCTTGATTACTGAGGTGGGCGTGCGTTTAACCGCGGCGCAGACTGCCTCCGGTCGCATAATGCTGGCGCATTTGCCGCAATCAGAGGCGAAAGCGACACTTAGCGGCAGCGGGTTGCAGAAATCCTGGCGCGAGATTAGCCAGCGCTTGGAGCTTTTCCATCGTCGCGGGTGGGCAGAGGAAATAGAGGAAGTCTCCCGCGGGCAACGCTCAGTCGCGGTGGCGATTTTGGACCACTTGCGGCGTCCTGCAGCAGCGTTGGCAGTGACATATCGCGTGGACTGGGATGAACGCGGAGTTGATACGGCGATTAGTGTGTTGAAAGAGGCAGCTGTGGGCATTTCGCAGCGCATGTATGGCCAAACTGGTGCGACTTAAAATCGCGCCAGGCAGGAAGCAGGAAAGATGAGTCTACCGAAGCTAAATAGCAATACCCGCGTCAGCGATCGCGCATTTGAGGCGCTCTATCAGGCGATCATGTCGGGCGAATTGGACGCCGGGCAGCGCTTGCAGGTGCGTGAGCTGGCTGAGAGCTTGGGTACATCCATGATGCCGGTGCGCGAAGCACTCAACCGCTTGGAAGAGTTTGGGCTGGTAGAAACCCTGCCGTATAAGGGCGCGGTGGTGAAGTCCTTTACGTTGGAGGAGCTTTTGGAGATTTATTCGCTGCGTAAGGTTTTGGAATCTGAAGCGATTGTCCGCGGTGTGGCGCATGTGGATGCGCAGTGCGTTGCGGAGCTTTCGGCGCAGCTAGAAAATATTGAGGATGCACTCAAAGCCCATGACCCAGCCCGCTTTCTCGACGCAGAAGAAGGTATGTTGACCTGTGTATTTGAGCGCGCAGGCAACCAGACTCTGATGGATTTTATCCGGACCTTGTGGGCGCGTTCTAGGTATTACAAGCTGGTCGGGGTGAAAGAAATCTTTGCTCAGGATGAAGTTGCATTGCTTGCCGATGAAGCCCGCGCCTTCGTTACCGCCGCCTCCTTAAAAGATGAAGCTCAAACTTTAGAAGCCTTGCATGCAGCATTAAAAAGGGCAGAAGATGGCATCAAGAAGCAGCTGCAAGCATCCAATTAGGCTGGTATCTGAGACAGATAGGGCATAAATGACCTGTGGCACACTTGCATCCTTTAGTAGGTTGATTCTCAATTAACTTCAGATAAAAGGAGAGCGTAGATGTCTAATTCCTATCCCTCGAAAGTCACCGTGGGAATCGGTGCGCTGAGCATTGCAGAAGTCGTTGCGGTTGCGCGCTATGGCGCGCAGGTTGAGATATCGGCGGAGTCTGTGGCAGAAATAGCTGCCACTCGGGATCACATTGAGGAGCTCGCGCAAGATCCCACTCCGGTCTATGGCATCTCCACCGGTTTTGGCGCACTTGCGCGCCGGCATATTCCTGAGGATATGCGCGCGCAGTTGCAGCTGAGTTTGGTGCGTTCGCATGCGGCCGGTTCGGGCCCGGAGGTGGAGCAGGAAGTCATTCGCGCTCTCATGTTATTGCGGCTATCCACCCTGTGTACTGGTCGTACCGGTGTGCGCCCGGTCGTGGCAGAAACCTATGCGGCAGCGTTGAATGCAAAGATTCACCCAGTCGTGCACGAATATGGCTCTTTGGGCTGTTCCGGCGACCTGGCGCCGCTGGCGCATTGCGCACTGGCGCTGATTGGTGAAGGTCCAGTTCGCGTTGATGGTGGCAAAATCCAGGATGCTGCTGATGCGCTGGCCGCAGCCGAAATTGAACCGTTGGTGCTGCGGGAGAAGGAAGGCTTGGGGTTGATTAATGGCACCGATGGCATGCTGGGCATGCTGTGCTTGGCCATTGCTGACTTGCGCGATGCAGCCAAGATCGCTGATATCGCCGCCGCCATGACGGTGGAGGGGCTTCTGGGAACGCTGGCTGTCTTTGCCGATGACCTGCAGCAATTGCGCCCACACCCGGGGCAGGCGGCATCGGCACGCAATATCCGCACCATCGCTGAAGGCTCGGACATCTTGGCGGCGGCTTTTGAAGATTTTAAAAAGACCCAGGTGCAAGATGCCTATTCGGTGCGCTGCGCGCCGCAGGTCGCGGGCGGTTTCCGCGACACGCTGGAACACACCGCGTTGGTGGCGGACAGAGAGCTAGCCTCAGCGGTGGATAATCCAGTTGTTGCCCTGGATGGTCGTGTGACCTCGAATGGCAATTTCCACGGCGCCCCGGTAGCTTATGCGCTCGACTTCCTGGCGGTAGTTGCCGCTGACCTGGCATCCATTTCCGAGCGTCGCTCCGACCGCTTCCTGGATACCGCGCGCAACCGGGGCTTAAATGCATTTCTTGCCGATGACCCCGGCGTCGACTCCGGCCACATGATTGCTCAATACACCCAAGCTGGAATTGTCTCAGAAATGAAGCGCCTGGCGAATCCGGCATCGGCAGACTCGATTCCTTCTTCTGCCATGCAAGAAGACCACGTGTCCATGGGTTGGGCCGCGGGGCGCAAATTGCGCAAGTCTGTCGATGGACTCCAGCGTGTTCTCGCCATCGAGATTCTCACCGCTGCGCGAGCCACCAGCCAGCGGATCGCGGCCTCCGGCGCGCGGCCAGCACCTGGCACCGCTGCCGCCATCGCGGCAATCCGAAACACCGTGCCTGGCCCTGGCACAGACCGCTTCCTTGCTCCCGAGCTCGAAGAAGCCGTCCAACTGGTCAAATCCGGTGCGGTGATCGAGGCTGTCGAGACCGAAATCGGCCCGCTTCACTAAGCTCGTCAGCGTCTCGTATTTCAGACACCCCGGGCTCAAGTGGTCTAGTGCACAGAAGTGTGAAGGCTTAGATTGGAATTACAGCGCAATTAAGGGTGACAGCCCCGAGAAATCGGACCCTTAAAAGCGCGGGCAATATTTCTTCGACGGAAGGCAAACTGATGTCCCAACCACGCGAAATCCGCAGCCCCCGCGGTACCGAGCTTCACGCTAAGAGCTGGCAGACCGAAGCGCCATTGCGCATGCTGATGAATAACCTCGACCCAGAGGTCGCCGAACGTCCTGAAGACCTTGTGGTCTATGGCGGCACCGGCAAAGCCGCCCGTAACTGGGAGGCCTTCGATGCCATTGTGGAGACGCTGAAAGATCTGGAAGCGGATGAAACCCTACTGGTGCAATCCGGAAAACCAGTTGGTGTGTGGAAGACCAATGAATGGGCACCACGCGTGCTGCTGGCTAATTCCAACCTCGTTGGTGACTGGGCCAATTGGGAGCACTTCCGAGCGCTCGAAGATGAAGACTTGATGATGTATGGCCAGATGACCGCTGGTTCCTGGATCTACATCGCAACCCAGGGCATCCTGCAGGGCACCTATGAAACCTTCGCGGCCATTGCTCGCAAGCGTTTCGGTGACACCCTAGCCGGCACTTTCACTTTGACTGGCGGCTGCGGCGGCATGGGCGGTGCCCAGCCACTGGCTGTCACGCTCAATGGCGGTGCGGTGCTGATCGTGGACGTGGATGAAACCCGCCTGGTGCGTCGGCAAGCTAAGCGCTACCTGGATGAAGTAACCACAGATATCGATGAAGCTCTCAAGCTTGTGCTGGCGGCGAAGGAAGACAAGCGCGCTCTCTCTGTCGGCCTAGTCGGCAACGCGGCTGAAATCTTCCCCGAAATTCTCCGCCGTCACAAGGCCGGCGAATTCACCGTGGATATCGTCACCGATCAAACGTCCGCGCATGATCCACTCAGCTACCTACCAACCGAGATTTCCGTTGAAGACTGGCACGATGAAGCCAAGGCCGACCCGGCGACCTTTACCAAGAAGGCCCGCGAGTCCATGGCCGCGCAGGTCCAAGCGATGGCGGAATTCCAAGATGCCGGTGCTGAAGTCTTTGACTACGGCAACTCCATCCGCGATGAAGCCCGCCACGCAGGCTATACACGTGCCTTCGAATTCCCAGGCTTCGTGCCGGCCTATATCCGCCCACTCTTCTGCGAAGGCTTGGGACCTTTCCGCTGGGCTGCGCTTTCCGGTGACCCAGAGGACATCAAGGTGACCGATGCCGCGCTCAAGAAGCTCTTCCCGGACAATGAGCACCTGCACAACTGGCTTGATGCCGCCCAAGAATACGTCGAATACGAAGGCCTGCCAGCACGCATCTGCTGGCTGGGCTACAACGAACGCCACAAGGCCGGCCTACTATTTAATGACCTCGTACGCGAAGGCAAGGTCTCCGCGCCGATCGTGATTGGCCGCGACCACCTGGACTCTGGCTCGGTGGCCTCTCCTTATCGCGAGACCGAAGCCATGCTCGACGGCACCGATGCCGTTGCTGACTGGCCGCTGCTGAATGCTATGACCGCCGTATCTTCCGGCGCGACTTGGGTATCTATCCACCACGGCGGCGGCGTGGGCATGGGCCGCTCCATCCACGCAGGCCAGGTTTCTGTTGCCGATGGCACCGACCTTGCCGCTGCTAAACTGCGCGCCGTGCTGACCAATGACCCCGGCATGGGCGTTATCCGCCATGTCGATGCCGGCTACAATCGCGCGAAAGAAGTCGCCGATGAACGCGGCGTCCGCATCCCGATGGCATTCAAGTCCCGAGAGAACTAATTCATGAAGCTATTTACCAACATCTCTGAATTACGCACCGTCGCAGACGCCGGCACGATTAATGACGCGGCGTTGGTCGAAGACGCAGGGCGTATCGCATGGGTCGGCAAAGCTGCGGACGTGCCCACCAAATATCAGGAGGCTGCAGTCATCGATCTCGGCGGGCGCGCTGTGCTGCCGGGCTGGGTGGATTCACACACCCACATGATTTTCGACGGCAACCGCGCCGAAGAATTCGAAGCCCGCATGGCCGGAGCGGACTATGCCGCCGGTGGCATCGCCGTGACCATGGAAGCAACCCGCTCCGCCGGCGCCCAGCGCCTTGAGCAGCTGCTTCAGACGCGCATCCAGGCCGGTTACGCTGGTGGCACCACTACCTTTGAAACCAAGACCGGCTATGGGCTCAACACCGAATCAGAGCTGGAAGCCGCCCAAGTCGCAGCTCGCCACGTCGATGAAGTGACCTTCCTCGGCGCCCACCTCGTGCCCCCAGGTGCCGATGCCGAAGCATACGTCGATGAAGTCGTAGGTCCCATGCTCGAGCAGGTCGCACCCCACGTAAGCTGGATAGACGTCTTCTGTGAAAAGGGTGCGTTCAACGAATCTCAGTCGCGCCGGGTGCTTGAGGCCGGTAAGAAGGCAGGACTTGGGCTGCGTGTGCATGGCAATCAGCTTGGCGATGGCCCCGGAGTCCAACTCGCCGTCGAGCTCGGCGCCGCCTCCGTGGACCACGTCAATTACCTCACTGATGCTGATGTGGCAGCACTCGCCGGCTCCGATACGGTTGCCACCATGCTTCCTGCGTGCGATTTGTCCACGCGCCAGCCACTCGTAGAGGCCCGCCGCCTCATCGATGCCGGGGCAACCGTCGCCATCGCATCCAACCTCAACCCGGGCACCAGTTACACCTCGTCTATGAATTACTGCGTGACCACCGCGGTGCTCCAGCAGTACATGTCTTTAGACGAAGCCATCGAGGCAGCTACCTTGGGCGGCGCCAAGGCGCTACGTCGGCAGGCAGTGCTTGCCGATGCTCAAGCGTCCGACAACACAGCATCCGGGTTGGATGCAATGGGCCGGCCTGCCAAAGGCCAGCTCATCGTGGGTGCGGCGTGTGATCTGCACGTACTGGATACTGCCAATGCGATTGATTTGGCGTATCGCCCAGGAATGCCCGTGACTTATCAAACCTGGCGAGCAGGGGAGAAGGTCTTCGGCTAGATGAGTCGGTAGCCGGCACCACGAACGGTTTCGAGGTGCTGGGCGCCGATCTTTTTGCGCAGCGTTGCGATGTAGACATCGACCACATTGGAACCTGGATCGAAGTCGAGGCCCCAAACCTGGCTGAGCAACTGTGCGCGGGATAAAACCATGCGTGGGTGGCGCATGAAGGTCTCTAGCAGGCCGAGCTCGCGGCGGGAGAGATCTTTCCACTTATCGCCGACCTGAACGCGGTGCTGGCGCAAATCCAGCACGAGATCCTCGAAGGTGAGCGTGCCATATTCCTTCTGCGCAGTACCACCGCCTTCGGCTTCTTCGGACGTAGTGGTGGAATCCTGCAGGCGTAAGCGAACGCGGGCGAGCAGCTCTGCGAATTGGAAAGGCTTGGGCATATAGTCATTCGCGCCACCCTCGAGTGCGCGGACCCGGTCTTTGAGCGCGGTGCGCGCGGTTAACACAATCACTGGGACATCGATGCCGGTGGAGCGCAGCTTGGTGAGGACATCGGTGCCATCGAGAAGCGGTAGCGAGAGATCCAAAATGACCAGTTGATACGTATTGGACTGCGCAAGGCCTAAGGCCAGCGCGCCATTATCAGCGATGTCGCAGGCGTAGCCTTCTGCTTCTAAACCACGCTTAATAAAGCTTGCGATATCGCGGTCATCTTCAACAATCAGGATGCGGCTCATCATGTCATCATGCCTTAAGTGAGGGGGTTGAGAGGGATTTCCATGCCAAAGGTCGCGCCTTTACCCGGGGTGGATTCAACGAAGGCGTCACCGCCGTGGGCCTGCGCAATAGCTTGGACAATGGACAGGCCCAAGCCGGCACCTTTGGTCTTAACTTCGTGGTCATCGAGTGAGCCTCGGTGAAAGCGCTGGAAAAGCGACTCCTGCTTATCCACAGCGACACCTGGGCCAAAGTCTGTGACTTCAAAGCGGGCCTTGTGTTCATCGATGCTGCTGGCGATATGAATCGGTGAACCTTCCGGGCTGTATTTGGTGGCATTGCGCACCAGTTCGAGCACGGCCTCAGTAATGCGCGCGGAATCACAGACCACTTCGCCTTCCCCGATGCCAACGACTTCCGATCGGCCATTGGTCAATGTTTCAGCCTTGTCATCGATGTCAATGGTCAGCTGCGACAGGTCCACGGTGTCAACGCTAATGAAATCAGAATCAGCCGATTCCGCCACCGCGAGCGTCAATAAGTCATTGACCATGCGCGTCATGCGGTCGAGCTCCGACACACACAGCTCGATGGAACGCTCGCGCTCGGCCGGGCTGGCTGTATCTAATAGCTCGAGGTTGCCGCGCACAATAGTAATAGGGGTGCGCAGCTCATGGCCTGCGTCATCAATGAATTGACGCTGGGCACGATAAGCTTCATCAATTCGATCCATCATGCGGTTAAATGCGCGCGCTAGCTGCGCGACTTCGTCCTTGCCGTGAACCGGCACGCGGGCAGTGAGATTTGACTGGGAAATGCGCTCCGCGGCACGCGCTACCTGACCCACAGGCGCGATAATACGGGACGCTACGACCCACGCGATGGCAGCGGCCATGCCCAAACTGATCAGGCCGAGCCCGGCGAAGATCAGGGTCTGCCGGTTCAAATCGGCATAAGCCTGTTCGGTGGAAATGAGCACCACAACATAGTCCAAGCCCTCGTGGCTGGGGACCGTAATTTTGCCCCAATGAATGCCATCGGTGATCCCGGTGTTTGCTTCACCAATGACAATGGATCTCACCATGGGGCTAAAAGCACGGGCATCTACATCCGCACGGGTTAGCGAGCCCAGCTGCTGAAAGACCAAGCGGTCATCGATGACACCGACCAGGACCTCATTGGCTTCGGGTACCTCGCTGGAGAGATACGTTTCAATGAGTTCAGCGCTGGATGCGTGTCCGCCGGGCATGCGCGAATGCGCTTCCACTTCAATGGCGGTCTTTTCTACAGCTTCATTAGCTAGATCGTGGACATCTCCGCGGCGCAGTGCATCGGTGAAATAGATCATCGATGCCAGGGCCCCGAAGACCACCACGATGATCCACACCATGATGGAAAAGCGCAGGGATACAAAGAACTTGGTCATAGTTGGCGGCGATTACTTCCTAGCCATCATCGTCGTCGTCCCAGTCATCATCCCAATCATCGTCATCCCAGTCGTCGTAGTCGTCGTCCCAATCGTCATCATCCCAATCGTCATCGTCATCCCATTCCTGGTACGTCAGCGGCACCTGCGGGGTGATGTATGCAGGAGCTTGGTTAGTGCCCTGCTCAGTAGGGGTGGAGTAGTTTGTGTCGTCATCCACCCTGTCATCAACGTTGTCTTCCACGTGATCGTCGCGATCGTCATCCTGCGCACGCGAGGTGGTGGTCGAAGACGTCGTGGTTTCTTGAGGGGAAGAGCTGGTTGCAGGGACTGAAGCCTCCACTGTTACTGCAGAAGGATCAATTTCCGGTGCAGTACGGGTGCTTGCTAGTGCGGTGCCAGCAACAACGATGGTGCCCATCAAAGCCACAACGCCAGCCAGTGGCGCATAGCGGCGAACCTTCGATGGCTGGGCATCGTCGCCGGAATCAAAGGTGGAAGTGTTCGGGGTCTTCGGTGCCTCGGACATGGTGCAAACCTTCTTTCAAAAGTTATGGTCAAAAAATAGCATGCTTTTGTACTCAACCGTGCGGATTTGCCGCTGGTCGGGTGAGGATGCAGAAGCCATCGGCATCGGAAAGCAACTGCCTTGCGCGTTTGTCACGGCTGAAGCCTTCTTCAGCTGGACAATTCCTAGTATGAAACCCGTGCGTGAAACTACGATGAGTTAATTATTACAAAGTCTTAATGTTCGCTTTTAGGGCATGTGACCTGCAGTTTGTGTGACGCGGTGCTATCGTTCGGCTGTGGCGGTGAGGCGAGGGCACTTTTGTGAAAGTCTGTGTTTGCGGACACCATTGACGGTTTAAGCTCAAAATTAATAGTAAAAGCTTCTGACCTAGCGTAAGGTGAACAAAGCAATGAGCATTACCGATAACGCCACCGGCGGCGCAATGGAGCCGGAAGATAATATTAGCCAGTCGGAATCTCAGGATAAAACGCAAGGTGACGCAGTAGATACTGCACAGGTCACCGGGGCTGCGGATACTTCTGAGGACGCCGGCGCTGAGGACAAGAACTCAGCCAACGACAATCCCCAGGGGTTCGCCAATTTGGGCCTTCCTGACAACGTTCAGGATGCCGTAGCCAAGGTTGGATACACAACCCCTTCACCAATTCAGTCCGAAACCATCCCAATTTTGATGGAAGGGCGCGACGTAGTCGGCCTCGCACAAACTGGTACCGGTAAGACCGCAGCATTCGCGCTGCCAGTCTTGTCCCAAATCGATATCAATGCCCGCCATCCGCAGGCATTGGTGCTAGCTCCAACTCGTGAGCTCGCGCTGCAGGTCGCAGATTCATTCCAGTCATTTGCAGATCACTTGGGACGCATTGAAGTGCTGCCAATTTACGGCGGCCAGGCTTACGGCATTCAGCTGTCCGGCCTGCGTCGTGGCGCACAGATCATCGTGGGTACACCAGGTCGTGTCATTGACCACCTGGAAAAGGGCTCTCTGGATATTTCCCAGTTGCGTTTCCTGGTCCTCGACGAAGCAGATGAGATGTTGAACATGGGCTTCCAGGAAGATGTTGAGCGAATCCTCGCTGACACTCCGGAAGAAAAGCAGGTCGCACTGTTCTCGGCAACCATGCCGAACGGTATCCGTCGCCTGTCCAAGAACTACCTCAACAACCCAGCTGAGGTGACGGTCAAGACTGAACGTCGCACGAATGACAACATCAAGCAGCGTTTCCTGCTGACCCCACACCGCGCGAAGCTGGATGCCTTCACTCGCATCTTGGAAGTAACTGACTACGACGCAATGATCGTATTCTGTCGCACCAAGCATGAGACGGAAGAAGTTGCTGAAAAGCTGCGCGATGCCGGCTACAACGCTGCTGCCATCAACGGCGATATCGCGCAGAACCAGCGTGAACGCACCGTTGACCAGCTCAAGGATGGCCGTTTGGACATCCTGGTGGCAACCGACGTTGCTGCCCGTGGCCTGGACGTTGACCGCATCACCCACGTGGTTAACTTCGACATTCCAAATGACACCGAATCATATGTCCACCGCATTGGCCGTACCGGCCGTGCAGGACGTACTGGTGAGGCGATTTTGTTTGTCACCCCACGTGAGCGCCGTATGCTGCGTTCCATCGAGCGCGTAACCAACGCGCGTTTGGAAGAGATGGAACTGCCGACCGTTGATGAAGTCAACGCGAAGCGTAAGGAAAAGTTCGCATCCCAAATCACCGAGGTCCTCGGCGATGGCCAGATGGAACTCTTCCGCGGCCTGCTGCGCAAGTACTCTGAGACCAACAACGTAGCAATGGATGACATTGCTGCAGCTCTCGCAGTCAAGCTGCAGGGCGGCAAGGAGTTCTTGGTCAAGGATATGCCTGCTCCTAAGCGTGACCGTCGTGAGCGCGACCGCTTTGACCGCGATGATCGAGGTGGACGCGGACGTGACCGTGACCGCGGTGGACGTGGACGTGACCGTTTCGATCGTGATGATCGCGGCGGACGCGGCGAGCGCCGTTCCGATGGTGACTTTGAGACCTACCGTCTGGACGTTGGTAAGCGTCAGAACGTTCGCCCTGGTGCCATCGTTGGCGCCATCGCGAATGAAGGTGGCCTGTCAGCAAAGGACTTCGGTCGCATCACCATCGCAGTTGGCCACACCCTGGTTGACCTGCCGAAGAAGATGGACCCATCCGTCCTGGACCGCTTGAGCGATACTCGCATCTCCGGTCAGCTGATCAACATTAAGAAGGACACCGGTCGTCCACCTCGCGACCGCGATTTCGATGACCGCGGTGGCCGTGGTGGTCGCGGCGGACGTGGCGGACGCGATTTCCGTGGCGGCGACCGTGACCGTGGTGGACGTGGTGGCGATCGTGGCGGCCGTGGCCGCTGGCGCGACTAATTCCTCGCTCCTCAAAGTTTAAGAAGCTTCCCTCCAGCATTTCGTTGGGCGGAAGCTTTTTTAGTTTTCTTCCATCATTTGCCCGGTCTTGTATCTCAGTCGGGTGGTTCTGCATGCTCTGCCACACTTGCTGCGCCCTTCGCGCTCACGGAAAGTCTGGTTCTCGGGAGGCGGCGTGTGATTGTGGCCGCGAAGGGTTCATCGGCTGGTGCCGGCTGGTGTTGTTGGGTGGGTGCGCCCTTCGCGCTCACCGGAAGTCTGGTTCTCGGGAGGCGGTGTGAGATTGTGGCCGCGAAGGGTTCATCGGCTGGTGCCGGCGGGTGTTGTTCGGTGGGTGCGCCCTTCGTGCTCACGGTAAGACTGCTCCTCGGGAGGTGGTGTGAGATTGTGGCCGCGAAGGGTTCATCGGCAGGTGCCGGCTGGTGTTGTTCGGTGGGTGCGCCCTTCGCGCTCACGGAAAGCCTGGTTCTCGGGAGGCGGTGCGTGATTGTGGCCGCGAAGGGCTCATTGGAACAGAAGCTGCCGGAACCCTAGAGAACCCCGGGGATCAAAAAGCTCCCACTCGGACGGGGACGTCCGGCGGGAGCTTGCGCAGTGAAAAGCAGTTGTTAGATGAACATCAAGATTGCGGTGATGATCCACAGAAGGTTGAAGATGCCGCCGAACATGGACAGCTGCTTCTTTTCCTTCTGGAAGTCAACAGTGGAATCGCCGTTCTCTAGCGCCTTCATGGACTTCTTCTGACGTGGGATGATGAGTCCGATGAGGATGCCCCAGGCAATGAGGGACAGCAGGATGGAGAAGTGGAAGCGGCCCTGGGTTCCGAAAGCTTCCATGTTGGACAAGAACACCGCAATACCAGCGATTGGGACAATGCCGGACAGCGGACCGTATTGTGCGGTTAGGCGGTGCAGAGAATTTGCTGCACCAAGAGCCTTAGCATCGCCATCCTTAGCCTTGAGCATCTGGACCTGGTAGGAAGAGACTGCAATCATGGTTGGGCCCATCAAAAGCACTGCAGCCAAAACGTGAATTGCGATTAGTAGTGAAGTCATGGGGGAACTTCGCTGCCTTTCTGTTTTGTATATACGCCGCCCATTTTGGCCGCGCTCAACCATCAAGCCTAGTCACCGAGTGAATAGAATTCCCAACTGACATTGACGGTGCATGGTGGCAATGGTCTCTTCAGAAAGTGTGAGTTCATATGCGGTGGCAACAGCCGCAACCCGTTCGGAATACCAGCAGCGTGCTGATGGATGAGGGGGTAGCCATTCGTTGGGGAGCGCATCTGACTTATCTTGATTTTCTGCACGCGAGGTTGCCACGAGATTGAGTGGGTCATTGGCAAACTGTCTCAACGTTGCGGAGTCCCACGCATGCGCGCCGTGGTCCCAGGCAGCGGAGAGTGGAAAGATGTGGTCGACTTCGATGTCATCGGCGTTGATGGCCTCTTGGGCGTAGGGATCAAAGACGGTGGGCATTTTCTCGGTGCAATCGGCAGCATTAGGGGATTGGGAAAAGATGACCATGTCGCGGGTGGTGCAGGTACCGGCGACGGGTGCCCAGTTTCCGAATGCGTCGCGGTTATAGCCAGGTACCTTGGTGCGGTCTTCGACGCCCACTACGCGCGGGAGGGTTTCGCTGAGCGGCGCGAGTCCTTCTTGGCGCACGGGATTGAGATAAGGAACAGCATTTGCCGTGGCATAGATGATGGTTGTGATGCTTAAGATCCCAAGAAAGCTGGAGCGCATCCGCTTAACGATGGCCGCTTTGCGCGCAAGCACCGCCGCGTCCTCAATGGTCGCGGGAGTTTCGGAGGTCGTGATCGGTCGAGCACGCGTGGTGGACGTGCTAAAAACAGTGACGCGATAGGGCTGATTGGCCATAAAGTCTTAGACCCAGTCGAGGGGCGCAAGGTTCCCAAGTTTCCGCGCATGCAAAAGCCCTCCTGCCGAAGCAGAAGGGCTGAAAGCGGAAGGTAATAAGGATTTAAACCTTATCGGCTGCTTCCTCGAAGTCGATGTTCTCGTCCTTCGCAGCGATGCTTGCAAGCTTTGCTGCGCGGTCGAACTCTTCCTTGACTTCTTCAGAAGGCTCCTTCGTCATCAGGGAGACAACGACAGTGACAATCAGAGCGGAGAAGAAGCCTGGAACCATCTCGTAGATGAGGGCGGAGGTAGCTGGGATCATGCCCCAAGCCAGGGAGACGACAGCACCGGTGACCATACCGGCGATAGCGCCGGTGGAGTTGAGGCGCTTCCAGTACAGCGACAGCAGAACCAGTGGGCCGAAGGATGAACCGAAGCCGGCCCATGCGAAGCCAACCAGACCCAGGATGGAATCGGAAGGATTGATGGCGAGTACGCCAGCCAAGATAGCGATGGCCAGAACTGCGCCACGGGATAGGTTGATAAGGGTCTTTTCACCTATCTCCTTCTTGGAGATCATCTTCCACAGGTCCTCAATGAGGGAGGAAGAAACGATCAGCAGCTGGGAGGACATGGTGGACATGATCGCTGCCAGAACAGCAGTAAGAACCAGACCCGCAATCAGTGGGTGGAAGAGCACCTGAGCCATATCGAGGAAGATGGTCTCGAAGGAGTCTTGGTCCGTGATGGAGTAGCCACTCTCGGTGAAGAAGACCGTACCAATGATGGCGACAAAGACAGCGCCCACAATGGACAGGAACATCCAGGAGATGCCGTAGAAGCGGCCGGCTTTGGCATCGGAAGGCTTACGCATTGCCATGAAGCGAACGATGATGTGCGGCTGGCCGAAGTAGCCGAAGAACCATGCCAGGTTACCAATAATAACGGTGGCAGAAACACCTGCGACCATATTGAAATAGTTCGGGTTTTCGATGCCGGTGGTGCCGTATGGATTTTCAGAAGCGAAGGAGAAAATTTCGCTTGGGTTATCCAAAGCAACCAGTGCCATGATCGGAACAAGCAGCAGGGCAGCAAACATGAGCAGGCCCTGGACCACGTCGGTGTAGGACACCGCGAGGAAGCCACCGATCAATGTGTATAGCACGGTCACTATAGAAACAATCAGCAAGCCGGTGAAGTAATCACCGTCGAAGGTGGACTCGAAGTAGCGGCCACCAGCGACCATGCCGGAAGATACATAGAAAGTAAAGAAGAAGATGATGATAACTGCAGCGATAATGCGCAGGGCGCGGGAGTGATCGCGCAAGCGATTTTCAAAGAAGGACGGCACCGTAATGGAGTTGCCAGCAACTTCAGAGTAGGAGCGCAGGCGAGGCGCGACCCACTTCCAGTTTGCCCACGCACCGGCCAAAAGGCCGATGGCGATCCAGAGCTCTGACATACCGGTGAGGAAGAGCGCGCCAGGAAGGCCCATCAGCAGCCAACCGGACATATCGGAGGCGCCGGCGGACATGGCTGCGACGAATGGGTGGAGGCCGCGGCCGCCGAGAACGTAATCGTCATACTTGGAGGTTTGCTTGTAGCTCCAGAAGCCAATGGCAACCATGGCAAGCAGATAGATAACGATGGCAATGATGTACCACGTTGATGTTTGCATAATGGTCTCCTTAGACCGTTAAGACAGGGTTGGTAAAAGTGTGACTGATTAAATTAAGTAATATTCGCAGGTCACCACGTAATGCGGTTCGTGGAACAGAGCAACTGTAACGAGCATATGTGCTCTACCCAACTTATTAGCCGTGATTTCACAGGTAATAATTAACTTAATGTGCATCAAATAACACAGTGCACTGGACTTATAACGAAGGTGTAACGATCGCCTGTGTGAGTGAAAAAATTTCAGTTCAGAATGATTGCATCCCGGCTAAAAGTGAGGTGTGACACAATTAAACCATGTTTGGAGAAGGAAATGGCGATGGGCGGGGGAAATGGCGCGAATGCTAACTATGGTGATGAAAACTAAGGCTGAGTAATCAGCGAAGGTGTTCTATACTGGCCCTTATGGCTTCTTACCTTATTCATGGACTCTGGCTGCCCGTTTCGGGCTTGAGTTTATGGATTGAGCAGGTAGAAGGGCATAAAATCATCACGCCGCAGTCGGTGCCGGAGGGGACTTTCCCGGCGACGATTGAGAAGATGCTTGAGAAAAAATCGTTTCGAACACGCTCCCGGGTTTACCTGCGTACCCCCAAGGGTAAGAATGTTGAGCTGATGGCGCCGATGGCGCGCTTTGGGCCTGCCGATGCCGTCCAGGCGCTCGCGCAGTTGGCGTATCTGGATGATGAAGAGCAATCCAGTGCGATTCCGGCTGAACAGCGTGCTGCGGTAGCGCCGGACTTGATGTGGATTATTCGTGCGTACCGCGGGCTCACTCGTTTTGTGAAGGCGGGGCGCGTGACTATTCGTCTCAGCTATCAATCGGGTGAGTGGTTCCCCATGTGGCAGCTGGCATCCGGGCTGGGGGAACGTGGCTGGCTAGCAGAGATGGTGGCGGCGGCGCCAGGAATCCTGACCATTAATAACCGTTCTTTATCTGAAGACCTCGCTGACGACCTCACGCACTGGATTGCATATACGCATCTGTCCGACTTAATGGAGCAACCGCGGCCTTATCCTTGGCATGACTTTGCCAAAGCGCTATTGCAGACCACGCCGATTACACGCGGGCGTGCGCAGCTGCTGCGGGGACTTAATGAGTGGAAAGACTCCATTACCGCTGTCGATCTGGGTTTGGTCTTTATTGTTGAAGAACCATTTGAGACCGAGATGGAAGTCGATGACTCCCCGCAGGCGGCACCAAGTTCTGATTCGGCGTTATGGCCGGTGCGCGTGTGCGTGCGTTCAGGTGCGGATTCACCGCGCCCCATTATTGAAAGCCGCCTGGACCGCAGCAGCCTAGAAAAGCTCAAAGAGTCCCGCCGCCGCGCCATTGGGATTAGCCCGCGGGTGGATCCGCGGCATACCAAGACGCCTGCCTATTTTGATGAAGGCGCCGGTGACTGGGATATCTACCTCGATACCAGTGCTTTGGTGGAATTTGTCAGCGAGGATGCGGCGGCGCTCAAAGCGGCAGGCTACACAGTCATGCTTCCGAAGGCGTGGACGCACATGGCGGCACGCGCCAAACTGGTGACCAAAGACATCGCTGCGGATTCACCATTGCAGAAGAAACTGGGCATGGACCAGCTGGTGCAGTATGACTGGAAGTTATCTGTCGGTGACAAAGAGCTGACAGACGAAGAGATGGAACAGCTGGTCACATCCAAGTCCGGGCTGATTCGTCTGCGCGGTGAGTGGGTGATGGCGGACCGCTCCGCACTGGGCAAAATCACCGAGTATATGGACCAGCTGGCGGCAAATTCCAAGACCCGAATGCGCAAAGAGCTGGATGCTTTAGCGCGTGAAGCTGAGCGTATGCGCATTTTGGAAGAGCCGGGCTGGGAAGAAAAGCTGGCTGAGGTTGAGCGTCGCCTGGAAGAATTCAAGGAGCAAGTCGACGAAGGCGATGAAGACTTTGGTGTGGCCACCTTGTCGGAATTGCGCGAACTTGCGCTAGAAGCGATGGCGCAGGAGCCCATCGAATTTACTGGTTCTTCGTGGCATGCGTCGATGCTGGGTGGCATGGAGACGCCTGCACCGACCCGGGTCGATTTGCCGGCAACCGTGCACGCGGAGTTACGTGATTATCAGCGTCGCGGCGTGGATTGGTTGTACTGGATGTCACGAAACAATGTCGGGGCAGTGCTTGCCGATGACATGGGCCTAGGCAAAACCCTGCAGCTGCTCACGCTGCTGGCAATTGAAAAGGACCGTGGTGAATCTACTGGTCCGACGATTGTGATTGCACCGACGTCGGTGGTGGGGAACTGGGCGCGCGAGGCACATAAGTTTGTGCCAGATCTCAAAGTGATGGTGCACCATGGCTCCAATCGTGCGCGCGAGGAAGAGCTTATTAAACAGGCATCGGACCATGATCTGGTGGTCACCAGCTATGGCACTATTTCTCGTGATTTCAAGGTCCTAGGACATGTTGCGTGGGACCGAGTGGTGCTGGATGAGGCGCAGGCAATTAAGAATTCTTCGACGCGTTCGTCGAAGGCTGTGCGGAGTTTGCCATCGCGGCATCGGATAGCGCTTACTGGTACGCCGGTGGAAAACCGCTTGTCGGAGATGCGTTCCATCCTGGATTTTGTGAATCCCGGTGTGCTGGGCTCGGCGTCTTTCTTCCGCAATCACTTTGCGTCGGCCATTGAGAAATATCAGGATGAAGATATGACGGAGCGCCTGCGGAAGCTGACCGCGCCGTTCATCTTGCGTCGTTTGAAGACCGATTCTTCCATCATTGATGATTTGCCTGAGAAGTCTGAGGAGATTCTCACGGTCACCATGACCTCTGAGCAGGCTGCGCTGTATAAGGCGCTGGTGGATGATATTCAAACGCGCATGGAAAATACGCCTAAAGGCATGGCGCTGCGCGGGCTGGTTCTGTCGTCGCTTACTCGTATTAAGCAGATCTGTAATCACCCGGCGCACTATCTGGGTGATGGCTCACCGGTGACCTCGAAGGGGCGTCACCGTTCGGGCAAGGTGGAAAAGCTGATGGAGATTCTTGACTCAGCGGTCACCCATGATGAGCGCGTGCTGATCTTTACCCAGTACAAGGCGTTCGGTGATATTTTGCAGCCTTATCTTTCAGCTCAGCTGGGAGCGAAGATTCCTTTCTTGCACGGTGGTGTGCCCAAGAATCGTCGTGATGCCATGGTCAATGATTTCCAGGCTGCTGATGGTGCACCAGCGATGATTCTGTCGCTGAAGGCCGGCGGTACTGGTTTGAACTTGACTGCCGCAAACGTCGTGGTGCACATGGACCGCTGGTGGAACCCCGCGGTGGAGAACCAGGCTACTGACCGTGCTTTCCGCATTGGTCAAAGCAAGAACGTGCAGGTCTATAAGATGATTACTGCAGGTACGCTGGAAGAATCTATCCAGGATATTCTGGACGGCAAGACCCAACTGGCTGGTGCTGTGGTGGGTGAAGGCGAAGGTTGGATCACTGAGCTTAACCCAGAGCAGCTGGCGCAATTGATGAGTTATCGGGAGAGGGAGAGCTAAAACAACATGTCACCTCGAGATACCCCGGATGACCGCGACAAAGAACGCGCGAAAGGCGTTCCTGGCCGCGGCGACGAAGACAATGTCACCTATGTGAACTTCGGCAAGCGCCGCAAGGTGAGCTCGGCTGAAGAAACGCTGCCGGGAAACGAGCATCCATCCCGCCAGACGTCGCTTTCTCCAAGGGAGAATGAACCGCCGACACAGCACAGCGATGAGCGCTCTTCTGAAGAAAGCCAGGATGAAAATTCCGAGCTCGATATTTCGCAACAGCTGACCAGGGAGTACCGCGGGCAGGGAAGTCGTGCGCGGCAGTCGCCGGTGTGGTCGGAGCGCGTGAAGTCGGATACGCCACGCGATAGTATCTTTAACCCCGCTGCGGAACGCGTGATGAAGCTTGTCACCAACATGACGGATTCTGGGCGTCTAGCCCGCGGCCGTCAATACGCGCGTAGTGGTCACGTTGTGGATCTGGACATTCGTGATGGAGCTGTTCACGGACAAGTCGCAGGCTCGCAGAATCAGCCTTTTGCGGTGCTGATGCAGCTGCCTTATCGGGACAAAGAAGACATCGAAAAGCTCACTGGCCTTTTGGCACGAAGTGCCGGGTCCATCAGTAGCGCTATCCGCGGCGAACTTACGGGTGAGGCGCTTGACCTGCTGCTAGCACCAACCGGTGAGGATATCCGTTTTGATTGCACGTGTCCTGACCACGGGCATGTGTGTAAGCATATTGTGGCGGTTGCGGACCGGTTATCTATGCGCATTGATGCTGATCCGCTGCAGCTTTTTGCACTCCGCGGTATCAATATTTTATCGCTGCAGACCATGGTTATGGAGGCGGCCGATAAGGTTGCGCAGGAATCTGCGGGGGAATCCCCAGATGATAAGGCCGGCGCACCATCTGCGACGATGCCGGAGGGCTCGGACTCATTAGTTTCGGACAGCGCCGATGCCGTGGCGAAGGCACAAAGCAATGAGCTGTATTGGAATGGGCGGGCCCTGCCAGATATGCCGCGTCCAAAAGTGGCGCCTGCATTAGATGACTCCGACCCAGACCTATTGCGCAAAGCGATGCGCGCGGTCTCGCACACCAACGTGGATTTGCTTCGCGCGGTCAGCGATGTGGAAGATCTATACCACTTTATGACCAGCAAAAACTAGCATCGCTGCTGTTGAGCACGGCTGTCCGGTGCACATGATAGAACGGTGATATGACAAAGACGACGTTTATCCATACCTCGGACTTCCAGCTGGGAATGCAGCGATGGTTTCTGGGTGGTGAAGCTCAAGCCCGCTTTGATGACGCCCGGCAGGAGTCCATTACTCGCCTGGGAGAATTAGCTACACGCACGGGCGCAGAATTTATTGTGGTCGCCGGTGACGTATTTGAGCACAACTCTCTAAGCAGCCAAGTCACCGGGCGTGCTAAGGAGGCGTTGTCTAAGCTGCCGGTTCCGGTATATCTCTTGCCCGGCAATCATGATCCGCTGGTGGCAGACTCCATCTTCTTTAAAGCCGTGAATAAGGAAGACACACCGAATGTGCACGTTATTGCAGATTCTGTGCCTATTGCAGTGTCTGAGGGCGTGGAGATCGTCGGTGCACCGCTGATGGCGCGTGCTGCCACGCATGACTTAGTGGAATCGATGCTTGAACCGCTAGAACCCACGGACAGTATTCGGGTGGCAATTGGCCATGGGCAAATCCATGGCTGGGGTGATTCAGATAAGCGTGATGCCATTGATTTAGCGAATGCTGAAGATAATATCCGGCAAGGAACTATTGACTATTTGGCATTAGGGGATACCCACTCAACGATGGAGCTTGGCTCCACGGGTGCCGTATGGTTTTCGGGTTCACCAGAAACCACAGACTTCAAGCATCTTCCCGGCGGTGGCGGTGAGGCTGATTCCGGCAACGCATTGGTAGTGAGCATTGAGAAGGAAGGCACTTCACGCGCGAGCGTGCAGGTAGTTAAAGAACCAATTGGGCAGTGGGTATTTGAATCCATTGAGGCGGATATCAACAGCGAAGAAGATATCCAGCGGTTCGTGCAGCAGCTCAAAGACTATTCAGATAAACATCGCACGGTGATCAAGTACGGTCTGCGTGGCACCATCAATATCAAGACCCAGCGCATACTGGATGCTGCGATAGAGGATTTGGAACCTGTCTTTGCTTCGTTAAAGCCACGGCCTCGTGTGATGGATCTGCACCTGGCGCCAGAGGCAGATGAGCTGGAGAACCTTGGCCTGACGGGATTTGCCGCAAGCGCATTGGATGAGCTTTTAGAAGATATGAGCCAAAACCCTGACGCCGTTGCCCGCGATGCTGCGAATCTCCTTTTTCGCCTGACCCGAAAGGCTGCGTCCTAAATGCGAATTCATGCCATTTCGCTCAAGAACTTCCGGGGAATCAAAAACCTAGAAGTCACAGACATTCCAGAGACTGGAGTAACGGTCATCCACGGCCGCAATGAGGCCGGCAAGACCACCATTCTCAAGGCCATTGAAGCGCTGTTTAATTTCAAGTACAACAGTAAGGCCGCCGCAGTTAAGGCACTGCAGACAGCTAATGCTGATGTCAGCCCCGAAGCCCAAATGGAGTTTAGCGTTGGCCCTTATCGTCTCCGCATCAGTAAAAATTGGATTAAACAAGCGTCCGCCCTGCTAGAGGTTATTACACCTCACTCGAAGCCTTACACGGGAGAAGAAGCTGAGTCACAGCTGCAAGACATTTTGAGTAAGCACTTGGATAAGAACCTCTTTAGTGCATTATTTATGAGTCAAGATGACATGCACGAAGGCATTAAAGCCGCTGGTATCGCCAGCGTCGCTGGTGTACTCAGTAATCAGTCTGGCGCTGAAGGCGAATCTGGTGATGATGCGGAGCAAAGTACCGCGTTGATGAAGCAAGTGGATAAAACTTATGAGCGTTACTACACACTAAAATCCGGCAATGAGACCAATGAGCTCAAAGCCGCGCGCAGTAGCTTTCACGAAACCGAAACGGAACTTACCCAGGCTCAATCGGCTTTGAACGCATTAACGGAGTTTGTTCAAAGATATGAACAGGCCCAGCTGGAGCAGGAAAGGGCTGAGAAAGAGATTCCACAAGCTCAGGTTGAGGCGGCTGAAGCGGATGAGAAGCTCACTGCGATTGAAGGACTCAAAGCACAGGTAGATGCGCTTGCCAAGAGCAGGGAATTGGCCCAGCGAGATGCGGAGCTTGCCCAGAACCGTCTGACTACGCGGCAAAAGCTACGGGCTGATATTGCTCAGGCAACTAGTGCTGTCGCTGATTTAGACAAGTCTTTGGAGGCGGCCAAAGATAAAGAGCTGGCTGAAAAAGCAGAGATAGACAAGCTTAATGAACTGGCCGGTTTGGCAAAGACCAAGCAGCAGGAAACACGAACACGCTCCAAGGAAGCGCGCGCTAACCTCAATGACTTGGAGCAGAAGCAAAAAGCGTTTCAGCTTCGCACTAAAGCTGCGCAGGTGGAGGAAGTGGCAGGCAAGCTTGCTGATGTACGCACGGCTATCGAAAAGTTTGGCCCTCACGTCAACGACGCTGATGTCACCCGTGTGGAAAAGCTAGAGCAAGACCTCGAACTCAACCGTCGCCTGCGTGATGTTGCCGTCGCCAAATTGGTATTGAACTCACCGACTTCTCAAACCATCACCATTGATGGGGAAGAAGTTAATGTCTCGGACTCTGAGGTCAATGTGGAACTCCATGAGGGGTTGTCGTTGACGATTGGGGATGTCACGGCCCGCTATCAACCTGGTATCGGGACTAACTCTGCTGAGGAACTCGACGCTACGATAGAGGACCTCACTACGCAGCTTTCAGAATTTCTGGAAAAGCTTGCGTGCGAGAACGTGAAGCAAGTGCGGGAGAAGCGCGATGCTCTCAACGCATTGCTACAGGAACGTGAACAATTTGAGCGTGAGTTAAGGCGCATGCTGGATGGGGAAGAATTAGAACAGCTTCGAATCCGCGCAGCGGCAAGCACTGCCGTTAAAGAAGCACCTCAACAATCAGCGATTACCCAGGCACATGAGGAACTTGAAGCAGCTGAAGAAGCTGCGGATGAAGCGAACCGGGAAGTTGAAAATACTGAGGCACAACTCAAGCCTTGGGCAGAACGCCCCGCGCGAAATGCCCTGATTCGAGTGCAATCGGACCATGAGCATGCCCTTAAGCAACAGCAGCTGCTGGAGGAACAAGTAGCGAACATCGGTGAAGAGGATTCAGATGAGTCTTTGGAGAAGGCGGACGAGGAACATCAAGCTGCACTTGGAGATGTTGATGCAAAAACGAAGCTTGCAGAAGCTGAATTAGCGCAGGCTCAGCCAGAGCTTGCGGAAAAGCTCGCAGAAGGAGCCCACACAAGGCTGAAGCGTCTACGTGAGCAATTACGTTTGGCGGAAAATAGCCAATTGGAATTAACCGGTCAGATTCGTATGCAGGCAGGTGCTGCGGAGCGCGTAGAAAAGGCAGCTGCTGCACATGAGTCGGCGCGTAATATTCTAGAATCCGTTGAGCAGCGTGCGCACGCAGTAAAGCATCTTCGTGAGGTGTTACTGCGTCACCAAAGCCAAGCGCGTGAGCGCTATGCTGGGCCATTTGCACAACAACTTGGTGAGCTTGCAGGCCGTGTTTTTGATGGTGATGTGCAATTCCATCTCAATGAGGACCTTGTCGTGGAACAGCGCACTCTGGACGGCGTGACCGTCAACTTGAAGGATCTATCTGGGGGAGCACGTGAGCAGATGGCCATCTTGACCAGGTTTGCCATTGCGGAACTCTTGTCCAAAGACGGTGAGCAAGGTGCTCCCGTGGTGGTCGATGATGCTTTGGGTAGTACTGATGCTGGCCGTATCAAACTCATGGCAACGCTTTTTGCAGATATTGGTGAAAAGTCGCAGGTTCTCGTATTCACGTGTGAACCTTCGCGTTATGACCGCGTGCCTGGAAGTAACTTGTTGGATATTGATCAGCTCAAATCCACGCCTGCGGTGTAAGGGCTGAAGCCCTTACACCGCAGGCCTCCCGTGATGGGATTCAAACGGGGTGGTGATGTCCCTATCAAACAGGGGGAAACGTCATTCCGCTTGGGGGTGATCGTCACCTTTTACAGGGGCTGTGGGTGATTCTGGATGGTGGTCTTGAAGGAAATTAGGGTAAGTTAACTTCTATGAATGACAAGCCGCGGTGGTTAGAAAAGGATGAGCAAGAGCTGTGGCAGCTAATTCTTGCTGCGATACGGAAGCTAGACCGAGGCATGGAAAATACGCTCCAATACGGGGGAGAGTTGACCATGCCGGAATTCTCGGTCTTGGCTACGTTGTCGGATGCTGACAATAAGGAGATGCGCCTGCGCGAGCTGTGCAATATCTTAAGTTGGGACCGCTCACGCACGTCTCACCAGGTCACCCGCATGGAACGTCGCGGTCTGCTAAGCAAGTGTAAGAGCGAGGGTGATGCCCGTGGTGTCATGGTGTCCATGACAGACGAGGGTATGCGACGTATGGAAGCATCGGCGCCAGACCACGTGGAATCCGTCCGCCGACTGGTCTTTGATCATTTGAAGGAAGAAGATGTTCCTTCCCTCAAGCGTTTTCTTGAAGGCATTTTGAAGGTTAACAATGTCCCTGGGTTCGGCGAAGGTTAATTGACTTGTTAGATTCCCCTGAGTCCCCCTGATGTACTGGTCAGGGGGACTCAGGGGAATTTATCCTTGAAAGATCAGGGTGATTCCCTGATGTGCTGGGAATGAATCCCGCGTTTAATGATGGATATAGCAAGAAGCAAGTAGCCCAAGCGTCATCATCAGGAGATGAAATCCATCATGAGCAGTCAATACAGCAACTATTCCGAACAGCCTGCCCACCGTCGCAGCCTGCGCCGTTCTCCCACCAACAAGTATGTTGCGGGCGTTTTGGGAGGCATCGCAGAAACCTACAATATCGATGTGACACTCGTACGTGTCCTATTTCTGCTGTCCTTCCTTCTTCCAGGACCGCAATTGCTGCTCTACCTAGTGTTGTGGGTAGTAATTCCCGCCGGAAATTAACTTTGGGACAAAGTTAATGGGAGATTTGAGGCTAGTAGACAATCCTTAAAACCCGCCTCGAGCGCGACTTCGTGTCACCAGGACTGGTGCATGAAGTCGCGCTCCTTTGAGTTCTTGGAGTACTACAGGTAAAGCTATTAGCTGGCGCCGTCGGCTGACGCCACCTGAGGCTGCGTAACGAGGGTGCGTAGAATGAAGCCCATGATGAGCCAAGAGCTATTTGAGCGTCCTGAAAAGCAGTACCAAAAGTACAACATCACCAGTTTCCCTGAGCAGACCGCAATTATCGGTGACCCAGCGCAGTTCGATGAAGCTGAGCTGAGCGATGCCCAGTCAGACGCCATGGAATCCATCCTGGAGGCCCACCCTGAGGCGGCGCTGACTTTTGATGAGGCCACTGGCCTGTGGATTGCTGGGGAAGAGGATGATGTGGAGGCCATGTTCGCTGACCGAGACGCCTTCGTTGATGCTCTGGAATCAGATGATGGCTCCGCACGGGTGCTCGAGTCTGATTAGTGGCACCAACTTTGCCCTAAACTGCGGGTACCCTCGCAGCTGCGTAAAGTATTTATTTAAAGAATTCCTGTTACAATATGTGAAGTTCAATAGCGCTCAGGTGAGTCGGAGGATGAGGAAATGTCTGAAATTACACGTCATGAGTCTGATGCACGCGAAGCTGAAGCTCGTGATGCTCAGGACGGTTTGATGAGCGAGTTCCTAGCATGGATCCCAGCAGCAGCTGGTGTCACTGTTCTTCTCGCAGCCCTGCTCTACGGTATGTGGATGCTCGATCCCTCCTACCCAGGCTAAATTTTCAGCGGCATTTTAGTCGCTGCTTCTATCCCAGTGCGCTTATTGTCGTACTGGGATTTTTTGATCCCGAACGCGAAGCTCTAATTGAGCTCGTCGTTGCACCTGGAAGTCCATGACCTTCCACGATGCAAGTGGTGAAACAAGGGTAATTGCCTGAAAATTCACTTTAAGGTGAAAGTTCAAACCCCCGCCGAACAGCAATAATGCTGGTGGGCGGGGGTGGGAATTTGTGTCCCCGACAGGGATCGAACCTGCGACCTTCGGTACCGGAAACCGATGCTCTAATCCGCTGAGCTACGGAGACAAAAACATCGTTGCCTGATGTTTCAAGCAACGATGTAATTCTAGCCCATGTGGTGGGGTGCAATGAAACCGACCCAGGGTTTCAGCGCGCCCAACGCGGGAGGTGTGGGTTTAGGAGTGCAGGCCAGGTGCGCTGGTAGCAGAAGTGGTACCGGTGCGCAGGTAGTCAACCACAATGTCATCGACTACCTCATTGCCTGCGGCGACATGCCCGTGGCCAGGACCATTTACGGTGACTACGTGGGCACCCATCTGGCGGGCCATTTCACCGTGGTAACGGTAAGGGGTCTGTGGGTCACCGGTGGCGTTGATCTGCAATGGTTGAACCTCAAGTGCTGAACCATTCAGCGTCGGGTTCTTGGTTACCGGACCGCGTCCATTGCAGGCTGCGCCGGAGGCGAAGAGCGCTGGGGGAGCAGCGAAAATATCGCCGGTCACATAGTTGGACCATACGTAAGTCGGGATAGCTGCGTAGTCGGCAGGAACGGTGTTCTCATTGCAGATGATCAGGTTTTGGAAGGACTGGCCTTGAGCCATCTGAGACTGATATTGCTCGATTTCTTCTGCGCTTAGCTCACTTTCACCCTGGTCTAGGCGTTCAGCGCCGGTGATGTGCTTT
The DNA here is from genome assembly GCF_043673995.1 of Corynebacterium sp. L4757. Classification (NCBI taxonomy): domain Bacteria; kingdom Bacillati; phylum Actinomycetota; class Actinomycetes; order Mycobacteriales; family Corynebacteriaceae; genus Corynebacterium; species Corynebacterium sp. L4757. The sequence continues at coordinate 132,966 of NZ_JBIMEN010000004.1, forward strand.
GCCAATGCATCCCATTCCTGAGGCAGGGGAACCAAGCCGCGGGTGAGAGACAAGGTGACGGAGTATGCCTGGTTAGCGCCCGGATTCACGGCGCTATCACGCAAGTTTTCTGCCTGCACACGCAGTGGACCGGTAGCGGTCATCACATCGGCGCCGGCCTGACCAGCGAATTCCAATCCAGGTGGAAGGTCGCCGATTTTTGCTCCTGGTGGAAGCGCAGTCGGACGTGCACCGGCTTCGCGTGCAACCACGCGGGACCAACGCTCATACACCTGAAGTGGGGTGCTGCCCGCGCGGTAGGTGGCATTATTATCCGCCATGAAGGTGAAGAAATCATCGAGCGCGTTATTGTAGCCAGCCTCCTGGGACGCCAAGATGCCATTCCATGCAGCCGAAGGCTTCATCGCGGAGTCCAAGACCACGCGGTCGGTGTGCTGCGGGTACAAGGTGGCGTAAGTAGAACCGAGGAAAGTGCCATAGGACAAGCCCATGATGGAAATCTTTTCCTCACCGAGTGCCTGGCGGACCATTTCCCAGTCGCGCGCAGTGTTTTCGGTGGTCAAAGAGTTGGTGTAGCCAGGGGTGGCCTGCTCACAAGAGTTGCGGATATACGCGCCCATGTTGAGCATTGCGTCCATGGTGTCACCACCTGGTGCGGTGCAATCTACTGGGGTGGAGCCGACCATGCCGCGAGGTTGAACGCCCACGAAGTCCCATTCCTGACGGATTTCTTCCGGCCACTCCACGGAATCGCTGGCGGCGTAGGAATATGCGTCACCGCCGGGACCACCGGGGTTGCCAAAGAGTACGCCGCGCTTTGCTGCCTGGTCGGTGGCGGGCACACGAACAAAGCCCACGCTGATCGAACCGAGGGAAGGATCCGAATAGTAGGTTGGCACGTCAATCCGGCCACATTCAGCGCCGGGTTGGTTGACCTGTGGGGGACAGTCTTCCCACGCAATTTCTGGGGAAGATTGTTGTGCATTCGCTGCGACTGGCGGCGCAAGCATTGCGGTGAGCGCTGCGACGGCAGCGACCACTAGACGTTGGGCTTTCACGCAATGTCTCCTCAACATAGACTGTGGTTTTGCTTAAATTAAAATATGTTTCCTTAAGAAACCCTAGCAGTTCCCATGCGCCTATGGAGGGCGGATAACCCCAAATGGGAATAATTCTCAAATAACACAAATAGGCACTGCCAGAACGCATCTAGCAGTGCCTTTGTCAACCCCGATGGGTTTAGAGTTATTTCACAATGACCACGATAAGGTCGCGGGGACCGTGCACGCCCTCGACGCGGGAAAGCTCGATATCGGAGGTTGCCGAAGGGCCAGAGACTAGCGTTGCCGGACGGTCAGGATTAATTCGCGCGACCATCTCTGGTACGCCGTACACGATGTCCTCCCGGCGAACGATACACACATGGCGATCGGGGACCAGGGTTAATGAACGGCGGCCATTAGTCTCACCCGATTCCAACACGATCGTGCCAGTTTGGGCACAAGAGACCGTTGATTCGGTGATTACCGCATCCACTAAGTCCAGCTCGCGCGGGTCCACAGAAACATCATCGGCAGCTGCATCACCGTCGAAGCCTGCGAAGAGGGAAGCATCCATGCCCGGCGCATAACGGATAACGCGGCAGTTGCGCTGGTTTAGGATGTCCACCACGGTGGTAGCAAGATCGGCTTCATCGCAGACGAAGACATCAGCCTTGTAGTCCTCGAGGCGGTCGATCAGCATCTCACGCAACTGCTCAGCATCAGTGGTGCCGTGGCGCTGGTATTCACGCGGCGCGGTCACAGACGTTGGCAGGCCAGCAGATTTTTGCGCGGTCCGGATACGTGACAGAATTTCAGATTTTGCAGAAGCCATCGCCTTAGTTCTCCTTGCCGCTTAAACCATTGGAGGGAATGCCCTCAGAGCGGGCTTGCTCCAACAAGTCTTGCGCGCTCTCAGACTCAAACCACTGACGGAAAGATTTCTTCGGCGGTACCGCAGTGTTTCGACCATCGGACCAGCCGCTCATGAATAGCGGCAGGGATTCGATGACACCATTGAATCCGCCCAAGACACGCCCGGCGAAGACCATACGCGTGATTTGATTCCACAAGAAGGGGTTCTTCCACGCCATTTCCACTACCTTGAAGAGCTTGGATTCCACCGGTGGGGTTGCATGGGTGACCTTTTGGTAGCGGTTTTCCAAAATGACATCAGATAGTGGGATTTTCACCGGGCAGACTTCATCGCAGCGTCCGCACAAGGAACAGGCATAAGGCAAGCTTGCCGATGGATCCTTATGATCCTTAATCCCCGTCAACTGTGGGGTCAGCGCAATACCAATGGGGCCTGGGTACACAGAACCATATGCATGGCCGCCAGCGCGTTCATATACCGGGCAGACATTGAGACATGCCGAGCAGCGAATGCATTTGAGTGCCTGCGAACCAATCTCGCTGGCCATCGCGGCGGTGCGTCCGTTATCAAGCAGCACAATGTGGAAATTTTGTGGACCATCACCTTCGGTCACACCTGACCACAGCGAGGTATAGGGGTTCATGCGCTCTGCGGTGGAAGAACGTGGCAGCAGTTGCAGGAATACCTCAAGGTCTTCAAATTTGGGCAAGAGCTTTTCGATACCCATGAGCGTAATCAGAGTCTCGGGCATGGTCAGGCACATGCGGCCATTGCCTTCAGATTCGACGACGCAGACGTTGCCATTTTCGGCGATACCGAAGTTGGCACCGGAGATAGCAACCTTGGCTTTCATGAATTTCTCGCGCAAGAATAGGCGTGCGGCTTCGGCAAGCTCTGGGGGATTAGCTGGCAGTGAATCATCGGTGTCGGGCATTTTGTCGACGAAGATGTCGCGGATTTCTGCGCGGTTGCGGTGAATAGCCGGGACCAGAATATGCGATGGCTTGTCGTCACCGAGCTGGACGATGAGCTCAGCGAGGTCGGTTTCTTGAGCGTGGATACCTTCTTCTTCGAGGTGCTCATTGAGACCAGTTTCTTGAGTCGCCATGGATTTCACCTTGACTACTTCGGTCTCACCGGTTTCACGGATCAGCTCAGTGATGATCTCATTGGCTTCACGTGCATCACGTGCCCAGTGCACGATACCGCCGCGCTCGGTTACGGCCTTTTCAAATTGTTCGAGTAATTCGGGCATGTGGGCAGCGACATCTTCCTTGATGGCGGAACCGGCATCACGCAGTGCCTGCCAGTCATCAATTTCTTGGATGACATTGGCGCGCTTATTGCGAATGGTCGTGGTGGCATGCAGCAGGTTGCGGCGCTGCGTGGCGTTATTGAGTCCATCATGCGCTGCGGGAACGAAGCTGCGGTCCCCACGCAGATTGCCATAGTCTTTCGGTGCGCGCGGTGGAGTGGTGTCTAGAAAGGTAGCCATTAGAGCATCTTCTCCCTGGAGTAGATAGCGGAGGTTGGAGTCCATGGGTGCTGTTTGGTGGACGCCAAGATTTCTGACATGTGGATTGCTCGCACGCCGGTTTGCTGGCGTGATAGAGAACCGCCAATATTCATCAGGCAGGAGGAGTCACCACCGGTGACATATTCTGCGCCAGTGTCTTTAATATGACGGACTTTATCGGAGACCATCGCCTGGGAGACCTCGGCGTTTTTCAGCGCGAAGGTACCGCCAAAGCCGCAGCACTCTTCGGCGTTGTTGAGCTCCACTAAGTCCAAGCCTTCGACTTCTTGAAGCAAACGGTAGGGGCGGTCTTCAAGCTTGAGGAAGCGCAGGCCGTGGCAGGATGAGTGATAGGTGACCTTGTGCGGGAAGAATGCTCCCACGTTGGTGACTTCTGCGATATCGATCAGGAACTCTGGCAGGTCATAGGTCTTAGCAGCGGATTTATTTGATCCATCGACGTCGGCTGCATTACCGAAACGGTCAGCCAAGCGGCGGTGCTGTTCGCGGACTGCGCCGACACAAGAACCTGATGCCGCCACCACGTAGTCAATAGATGGATCCGCGAAGGCGTCGTTATAGGTGCGGATCATGCCCAAGGCTTGCTTTTGATAGCCAGTATTGATGTGCATTTGTCCGCAGCAGGTCTGTTGTTCGGGAAAGACCACCTCATGGCCCAGTCGGGCCAAAATGATAGCGGTGGCTTTGTGAGCATCTGGAAACAGAGAGTCACCAATGCATGTGGAAAATAGTGCGATGCGCAAAACTTCTTCTCCTTGTCAATCTCCGCCTGCATGGACATGGGGGGGTGGGGGAAATATGCGGGACATGCATGCGGAGTGCGTGAAGTGAAATCTAGTTCTTAGTCTAGATGAGATTGAGGGGGGCGTCTTGGCGGTTTTAGCTTTAGACAACAGGCGCCATGAAGCTTAAGACGTTGGTCTGTAAGAACACCAAGACGCACAACAAGAGCAGGAAGAACAAAGAGTATCCAACAACTGCCTTGAAAATCTTGGATTCCTCGCCTTCCATCTGCACGGCGGTCGCGGCAATCGCCAATGACTGCGGTGAAATCATCTTGCCGGTGACACCACCAGTGGTATTCGCCGCCAACAAAAGGTCGGGGTTAATACCAATGTTATTGGCCGCAGTGACTTGCAACTTACTAAATAGTGCATTTGCCGAGGTATCGGAGCCAGTAACGGCCGTGCCAATCCAGCCTAAGACCGGTGCGAGGAATGCAAAGATACCACCGAGACCAGCAAGGTATTCGCCCATAGCGACGGTCTGACCGGAGTAATTCATGACATAAGCCAGTGCCAGCACTAAAACGATGGTTAGTGCTGCCCAACGCATGCGGTATGCAGTAGAGGTAAATGCATCCCACACCTGCTTGGCCTTGAGTGGGTAGGTGCCATTGTCATTAAAGATGCCGTAGACGATTGCCACGATGATGCCGGAAATGAGCAGCAGGGAGCCTGGGTTGCTCAAAACCGCAATGGAATAGGCGGTGTTGACTTCTGCACCCTGGGCATCGGCAAGCGTGCCATTAAGCAGCGGCCAATCGAACCTAATAGTTGCTTGTGCCAGCAGATTTGGCAACCAGGTACCTAAGTTGGCGAGGCCGAAAATGACGGTGACCACGGCATAAGGCATCAAGGCCATCCAAATGCGGCGACCCGGCAGGTCAATGTTGGTTTCCTGGGGGCCGACGCCCATGCGCTCACGAAGTGCTGGAACACCCTTGGGATTCCACACGCGCAAGAAAGCGAAGGCGGCGCCGAGGGACACGATGCACGCCACGACATCGGTGAGCTGGTATGCGAAGAAATTGGATGCTGCCCACTGGGCAACGGAGAAGGACAGGCCGATTACGAAGGCTGCTGGCGCTGCTTCTTTCACGCCGCGCATGCCGTCGAGAATGAACAAGATGATGAAAGGAACGATGAATGCCAAAAATGGCGCCTGGTGACCAACGATGGCAGCGATATTTTCGGTCTGCTCCAGGGTACGGCCGCCGACCTCACCCGCGGTGGTAATAGGAATTGCGACTGCACCGAAAGCTACAGGTGCGGTATTAGCAATCAAAACGACCGTGGCTGCGCGCAGCGGTGGAACACCGAGCGCCAAAATCATGGTGGCGGTAATGGCAACTGGAGCGCCAAAACCTGCTAGCGCCTCCAACAGTCCACCGAAGCAAAACGCAATCAAGATGGCCTGGATGCGGATATCGCCTTCACCCAAGATGTCGAAGGTACGGCGAAGATCTTCAAAACGGCCAGAAGCGACGGTGATTTCATAGAACCAAATGGCCATGACAATCACGAAGACAATAGGCAGCAATCCAAACAGTGCACCGCGGCCGGCCGAGGAAAGCGCAAGATCGATTGGCATGCCCATGCCGATGAGCGCAACGATGATGGATACCACCAACGCGACAGCGCCGGAGGTGTGAGCGCGGGCCTTGACACCCAGCAGCATGACGAAAAATGTCAGCAGGGGAATGGTGGAGATTAGTGCGGTGAGCCCGAGGCTTCCACCGATGGCGGCTGTATCAACAGTGAATCTTTCCATGAGGAAATCCCTTTAACTTCAGGAAGCGCGGTTCGCAGTCAAGCTGTGAATGCTTCAATGTGGGGTTGACTGAGATCATATTTCCAAAGAATGTGAGTTGAGATCATAAACTTCCCAATAAATGTGGATAAGTTAACAAAAAATAGTGTTTGACGTACGATTATGTGCTATTTATTTAATGTTTTTTATTAACTAATTTCCTGCTGTGTATTAATTTTTGGCCATATTAGGTATCGCTATCTGAGGGCTAATGTTATGACAAAAATGTTCATGGCGCGCGTTGGGTGGAACTCGTCTGAGTCGGGGACAGGGTAGTGCGTTAAACTACTGTGCTATGACTCCAGCTGATTTAGCCCTTTTAATTAAAGACACCGTTGTGACGGTCTTTGAGCGCCATGATTTAGATGCATCAATCCTGCCTGAGACCGTGACGGTGGAGCGTCCGCGCAACCCAGAACACGGTGATTATGCCACCAATATTGCTCTGCAGGTGGCGAAGAAGGCTGGCGTGAATCCCCGCGAATTGGCTACCTGGTTGGCTGATGCTTTGGGCGAATCCGATGAAATCGATGTCGCTGAGATTGCCGGACCGGGCTTTTTGAATATCCGTCTTGCTGCTGCAGCGCAGGGCGAAATTGTTGCCAAGATTGCTGCCGCGGGTGAGAGCTACGGCCATGGTGATGCCATGGGCGGGGTTAAGGTCAACCTTGAGTTCGTCTCAGCGAACCCAACCGGGCCAATCCACTTGGGTGGTACCCGTTGGGCTGCTGTGGGCGACTCTTTGGGTCGCGTTTTTGAAGCAAGTGGCGCAGAAGTAACCCGCGAGTACTACTTCAATGACCATGGTCGCCAGATTGACCGCTTTGCAAATTCTTTGGTTGCTGCAGCCAAGGGTGAGCCAACTCCGGAAGATGGCTATGGCGGCGAATACATCCAGCAGATTGCTGCTGATGTCCTGGCACAAACACCTGATGCGTTGAAAGGCAGCGAGGATGAAATCCGCGAGACTTTCCGCGCCCAGGGTGTAGAGATGATGTTCGCGCAGATTAAGCAGGACCTGCATGAGTTTGGCGTGGACTTTGACGTGTACTTCCACGAGAACTCACTCTTTGATTCTGGTGCAGTAGACAAGGCCTTGGAGACGCTGAAATCTTCTGGTCAGATGTATGAAAATGAGGGCGCCTGGTGGCTCAAGTCCACCGATTACGGTGATTCCAAAGACCGCGTGGTCATCAAGTCTGATGGTGATGCGGCGTATATCGCTGGCGATATTGCATATGTGGCGGATAAGTTCGACCGCGGTCATGACCTGAACATCTACATGTTGGGTGCAGACCACCACGGTTATGTCCCTCGTCTGAAGGCTGCGGCAGCGGCATTGGGATATAACGCTGATGCCGTTGAGGTCCTCATTGGCCAGTTGGTGAATCTTCTGCGCAATGGTGAAGCTGTGAAGATGTCCAAGCGTGCTGGCACAGTTATCACTATGGATGACCTCGTGGCAGCAATCGGCGTGGATGCAGCCCGCTACTCGCTGGTTCGTTCTTCTGTTGACCAGTCCATTGATATTGACCTGGGCCTGTGGGCTGCTCAGTCTTCGGATAACCCGGTCTATTACGTGCAGTATGGTCACGCGCGCTTGTGCTCTATCCAGCGCAAGGCAGAAGAAGTTGGCGCTTCTGCAGAAGGTGCTGACCTGTCGCTATTGACTCATGAGCGTGAGGGAGACCTCATCCGTACACTCGGTGAATTCCCTGCAGTCGTGGCTGAAGCCGCTGAGCTGCGTGAGCCACACCGCGTGGCTCGTTATGCAGAAGACATGGCAGCTGTCTTCCACCGTTTCTATGACCAGTGCCAGGTTCTTCCTAAGGCTGGCGAAGAGCCAGCTCCAATCCACTCGGCACGCCTTGCCCTTGCTCAAGCAACCCGTCAGGTCCTCGCTAATGCGCTGCGCTTGGTGGGCGTATCCGCCCCGGAGAAGATGTAAATTTATGGCTGATTTCAATGAACTCCCAGCTCAAGTCTGGCCACGCAACGCGCAGCGTCAAGAAGATGGTGAAGTAACCATCGCCGGTGTGCCGCTGTCTGAAATTGCTGAAGAATACGGCACTCCAGTCATGGTCTTTGATGAGGATGACTTCCGTTCCCGCTGCCGGGATATGGCTGAGGCTTTTGGTGCTCCGGAGCGTGTGCATTATGCCTCCAAGGCATTTTTGTCTAAGCAGATCGCCAAGTGGGTCAACGAAGAAGGACTAGCGCTGGACGTAGCTTCTTTGGGTGAGCTGCAAATCGCGCTCGCTGCGGATTTTCCTGCGGATCGAATCACCGTGCACGGCAATAATAAGTCCGCGAAATTCTTGCAGGCCTGCGTAGAAGCACAAGTCGGTCACATGGTCATCGACTCCGCACAGGAACTGGAGTTGCTGGAGTTCATTGCAGCTAAGGCTGGACGCATCCAGCCCGTTCTGATTCGTGTGACTCCGGGCGTGGATGCCCACACTCATGAGTTCATTGCAACTTCACACGAGGACCAGAAATTCGGTATCTCCCTGGCGACCGGTGAAGCATTTGAGGCGGCGCAGGCTTGTCTGCGCGCAGAGAACCTGACTCTGGTTGGTCTGCACTGCCACGTGGGTTCGCAAGTCTTCGACGCAGAAGGCTTCAAGCTAGCTGCGGAGCGCATCATGGGGCTGTACCGCCAGATTCACAACGAGCTGGGCTACTCCCTGAAAGAGATTGACCTGGGCGGTGGCTATGGCATTCCATATACCGCTCATGAGTCCGCACTGGACATCAAAGCAGTATCTCAAGACTTGCTTAACGCTGTTTCCAATACTGCAGATGAGCTTGGTATTGAACCACCAACTGTTTTGGTAGAACCAGGTCGTGCGCTGGTGGGCGCATCAGCTGCCACCGTGTACGAGGTTGGCACCATCAAGGATGTCACCACCGGTGACCCGGCAGTTCCTCAACGCCGCTACGTTGCCGTGGATGGTGGCATGAGCGATAACATTCGTCCAGCGCTCTATGGCGCTGAATATGATGCGCGCGTTATCAACCGCTACACCGATGGTGAAGCCATTCCGGCACGAATTGTGGGTTCGCACTGTGAATCCGGCGATATCCTCATTGAGAATATCGACATCCCGCAGGACGTTGTCGCAGGTGACCTCCTCGCTACTGCCGCGACTGGTGCATATAGCTACTCCATGAGTTCCCGCTATAACGCTGCAGTTCGCCCAGCTGTGGTGGCGGTGCGAGCCGGGTTGACTAAGCCAATGCTGCGCCGCGAAACCCTTGCAGACCTCCTTTCACTCGAAGTGGACTAGTACCAAGCGGTAAGCGGAAAGTGACATCCAACCCCCACTACTTAAAGTTCGGCTTTAAAAGCATGAACCGCCAAGTGGTGGGGGTTTTATTCAACTTTGGCAAGATTTCTGACGCATAAGCCTGGCTAATGTGGCTTTAGGAAAACTTATATTCTCTTTATCTGTCGCTCAACCAGTTGCATAGTCACTGGTATCGCCATTGCGGGCCCTACAAGGGGGTTAGTCCATGGCGAAAGAGATAGGCCTTCCGGCAGAAATAGACAGCTTGTTCTGTATGATGTGGAGGGTATGAAATTCACACCACGCAACACGTAAAGTAGGGGAACACGCATGTCTTCGAATGTCCAAGAACTCATCCGTACCGGCAAGGGAAGCGGTCAGCCAGTAGGAATTGCGCTTTTGGGCTTTGGCACCGTTGGCGCAGAGGTTTTCCGTCTGCTGACTGAGTACCCAGACGATTACAATCAGCGTATCGGTGGACCAGTAGAGGTGCGCGGCATTGCTGTATCCGACCTGGCTAAGAAGCGCCCAGGTGTTCCAGAAGAGCTCATTACTGATGATGCCCGTGCACTCATTGAGCGCGAAGACGTCGACCTAGTCGTTGAGGTCATCGGCGGCATCGACTACCCACGTCAGCTTGTTCTCACCGCGCTGAATGCTGGTAAGTCTGTTGTGACCGCTAATAAGGCTTTGGTTGCAGCGCACGCTGATGAGCTTGCATCGGCAGCAAATGCTGCTGGCGTTGACCTTTACTTCGAAGCAGCTGTTGCCGCAGCTATCCCAGTAGTCGGTATGCTGCGCCGTTCTTTGGCTGGTGACCACGTTCAGCGCATTTCCGGCATCGTCAACGGCACTACCAACTTCATCTTGGACGCAATGGAATCAACTGGTGCGTCCTATGATGACGCTCTTGCTGAGGCGACTCGCTTGGGCTACGCAGAAGCCGACCCAACTGCTGACGTTGAGGGCCACGACGCCGCATCGAAGGCAGCGATCATGGCATCTCTCGGTTTCTACACCCGCGTCAACTTTGAAGATGTCTACTGTGAGGGCATCTCCGATGTCACTGCTGAAGATATCGCTGCAGCCAACCAAGCTGGCTACACCATCAAGCTATTGGCTATCTGTGAGCGTCTGACCCGCGAGGACGGCACTGAAGCTGTTAATGCGCGCGTTCACCCAACCTTGGTACCTAAGGAGCACCCATTGGCTACAGTCTCTGAGTCCTACAACGCCATCTTCGTTGAAGCAGAGGCAGCGGGCTCCTTGATGTTCTATGGCAATGGTGCTGGCGGTAACCCAACCGCTTCGGCAGTAGTCGGCGATATCGTGGGTGCGAGCCGAAACATTGTCCACGGTGGCCGTGCACCTGAGGACAACACTTACGCCAACCTGCCAATCGCTGATGCGGGCGAAGCTTTGACCTGCTACCACATTGATATGCAGGTGGACGAGCGCACCGGTGTTCTGGCTGCTATCTCTTCTGAGTTCGCTGCTAATGGTGTATCCCTGCGTACCGTTCGCCAGGAAGGCTCTGAGGATGACGCACGCCTGATCGTGGTGACCCATACCGCGCGTGAGGCAGTTCTGCGCAGCATCGTTGATTCCTTGAGCAACCTTGATGTGGTCAAGGAAGTGAAGTCTGTCCTACGTCTTGATAGCTAGTGAACACTTCACAGTTAAGATAGTCCTATTATGAGTACTGAATTAGAAGTTGGTGCCAAGGCTGTAGTCTCCGTCCCCGGTTCCACCGCGAACTTGGGCCCAGGCTATGACACCTTGGGCATGGCAGTGTCCATCTATGACACCGTCGAAGTTGAAATCATTCCATCTGGCTTGGAGGTGGAAATCTTCGGTGAGGGTGAGCAGGACCTTCCGCGTGATGGTTCCCATCTGGTGGTGAAGGCAATCCGCTCGGGTCTGAAGGCAGCTGATGTTGAGGTGCCGGGTCTACGGATTGTTTCCACCAATAACATCCCGCAATCGCGTGGTTTGGGCTCTTCCGCGTCTGCCGCGGTCGCGGGTGTCGTTGCTGCTAATGCGTTGGCAGGTTTTCCTTTGGATGATGCGCAAGTAGTGCAGCTTTCTTCCGCATTTGAGGGCCACCCTGATAATGCTGCGGCATCTGTACTGGGCCAGGCGGTTGTTTCCTGGACTAATATCCCGGTCGACGGCCGTTCCCAGCCTGAATACAACGCGGCACAGATTAAAGTGCACAAGGATATTCGGGCCACCGCCTTGGTACCTGATTTCCATGCCTCCACCCAGGCTGTGCGCCGCGTTTTGCCATCGCACGTGACGCACGGTGATGCCGCATTCAATGTCTCCCGCACTGCGGTTCAGGTAGCAGCGCTACAAAGCTACCCGGAGCTGCTGTGGGAAGGCACGCGCGATCGCCTGCATCAGCCTTATCGTTCAGATGTGTTGCCAGTAACCGCTGAGTGGGTTAACCGTCTGCGTAACCGCGGTTATGCGGCATACCTTTCTGGCGCTGGCCCGACCGTCATGGTGTTGCACACCGAACCAATCGACACCGAGATTCTCGAGGACGCACGTTCCCAGGAACTTCGTGTTATTGAACTCGAAGTTGCAGGACCTGTCACGGTTGAGGTCACCCAGGCTTAATCGCTATAACATCAAAGCTCCATTCCATACAGCGACAATTTGCTATGGAATGGAGCTTTTGCCGTATCAACCTAGTGCTTGTACACGCGCACCTTAGAAGTTTCGATCGTGCAATCGACTTCCTTAATTGAGTCGATGACTGCGTTAAATGCGTGTGAGGCATCTACTGGGACAGTGATGAGTTCATCACCAATTCGCACGCTCACGCGCAGCTGCGATAAGGAGTCAGCAGTCACTGAGTGCACCGTGCCGTGCAGCGTGGTGGTACCGGGACTTACACCTAAGGGCTCTACATGCAGCTTCACATCATAAGGGGAGAAGACCACCGTTGCGGAGTCTCCGGGAGCGCTCGGCTGGACTTCAAGGACACCGTGGATATCCTGATTATGCGAGTTGATGACGGCGGTGCCCTGCTCATTGACGGCTTGGATGGTTCCGGTCAATCGGTTGAGGCCTGCAATATCAGCAACGAATGCTGTCGGTGGGACGCTCAAGATTTCTTGTGTGGGCCCAAACGCGACGACGCGGCCTGCTTCCATCACCGCAATATTGTGCGACAGACCAGCCACATCGAGCGCATTATGCGTGACCAGCAAGGTGGTGCGGTCAGTAGCAGTGGCGTGCAGGAAGCGGCGCCAGCGTGCAGCGGAAGACACATCAATCGCAGCGAGCGGCTCATCCAAAATCAACGCCTGGGGACGTGCAGCAAGCGCGCGCACGAGTGCGACCTGGGCGGCCTGTCCACCGGAGAGCGTTGCTACTTGAATATCACTCAACGCAGAAAGCCCAGCTGCGTTCAGAAGCTCTGCTGTGCGCGTGGAATTCTTGGTCACCATCGTGATGGCTTGATTGACGCTGGTATTTTTCGGCAGCCCTGGATTCTGCGTAAGCAAAACAACGACCACGTTCTCGTGCAGTGTAAAGCTATGAGATGTCAGACGCCCAGCAATCAAGCTCATCAACGTGGATTTTCCGGAGCCGTTCATGCCAATGACCGCACTGGTCTGACCAGATGGAAAGCGTGTGGTGTTCCCATTGGACGTGACTGTGATGTCAGGGCTAGCAGCGCCCGGCTGGGTGAGTGCACGCAGCTTTTCTACATCCATTGCCTCAAGCACGTGTGCCTTTTGCGGTTTCTGACGCGAGAAGAACATCGGCAGCCCAGCAACAATGAGGCTGAGCACCGCAATACCAATCAAGATGGCAGAGAGCGCATAGGCATTCTCCGCACTGACCTCACGCTCCAGATAAATCCCCAAAGGCAAAGTGCGCGTGACCCCGGGCATGGAGCCAGCGAAAGTAATGGTGGTTCCGAACTCACCCAATGAACGTGCGAAAGCGAGACCCAAACCAGTCACAATGGCTGGAGCAATGGTGGGCAACGTGATGCGCCCTAAGATCATCCATTGCCCAATGCCAACGCCGCGGGCGGAGGCGGTGATTTCAGAATCGATTTGCCGTAGAGCGGAATCAACCGCCACCACCACGAAGGGGAGCGTTACGAATACGTGTGCGGCAACCACTCCGGGAAAAGCGAAAGCCAATTGCCAACCAAAGAAATCCAGCACGGGTGCCAGCAAACCCCGGCGTCCCACGAAAGCAGTGAGTGCTAGACCGGAGACCACCGGTGGCATGGCCAGCGGCAAGTACACTAGTAGGCGTACCGCGGAAGCACCCCGCCGCAGCTGTGATAGCCACAGAGCCAGCCCAATACCTAAGGCAGTGGCGATGATCGTTGAGAAAGCTGCTGCTGACAACGTGGTCTTGAGGAACTCTGCGGTCTCTGGAGCCGTGGCAATTTCGGTGAAATCTCCCCACGGAACCCGCAGCGCCAATGCAATGACCGGCAGGGCGATATATGCAACCGCAATGATTCCGATGGCTACAAAAAGCACCGGCACCTTGTGCGTGACCGATTGCAGCTTAGAGGATGAGACCGAGGAAGAATCAGCGGCCGAATCCGATGTTGAACCAGCGGGGCGGAAGCGGGAGGAAGTCATTGTTCACCGAAGGGAGCTAGAAAAATTAGTCTTCTGGAGTAAAACCGTAGTCGGTCCAGATGGCATCAAAGTCATCAGCCAGAAGGTCTAGCAGTTGCTGAGCAGATTCAGGGTTGGAGGACTCAGACACTACAGCGCCATAGATGCTATTGGTGAACTCTTCAGCGCCTTTGATGTCAATGACCTCAACAGAATCACCAGCAGCGGCGGCATCGGTGGCATAGACCCAGCCGGCGTCTGCCTCACCTGAGGTGACCTTGCCCAAGACATCTGCCACCTGGTGCTCCAGGGAATCGGCGGTGACATCGAGTCCTTTGGCGCCGATGATGGATTCAGAAACCCTGCCGCAAGGAACCTGTGGATCACATAGCACGAAAGTGGTGTCTTCCGTGATGTCTTCTACGGACTTCAAGCCGGCGGGGTTGCCTGCTGGAACCACCATGACCATGACATTGGAGGCCAACCGCACAGGATCTTCAACCACATCAGCGTCTTGAGCATCCGTCATGTTCTTTTCATCGGCAGTAATCAGAACATCGCCCGGCGCGCCATCGACAAGCTGCTGCACCAGGGTAGAGGAACCAGCGTTATTGATGAGCAAGGACGCAGAGGGATCAAGTTCTGCTGCTTGAGATTCCAGTTCTTCATTGAAGACTCGGGTGGATGATGCCGCCAGCAGGTTCAGCTCCACGCCCGCAGCGGAGGCTTCAGTGGAGCCTGTGGTTTCGACGGAATCTGAGCAGGCCGTCATTGTGGCGGCAATTGCCGCGATAGCCAAACCTGTGAGAATGCGAGTCTTCATGCCAACTCCAAATTAAACGGGAATTTTGGTGTTTAGATACCCTTTCAGGCTAACACGCCGCAATTTTATTAAGTGTGGGTTTATCAGGCATAAAGGGGGTAAAAGTGGTTGAAACTTAGGTTGACCTTGATTGCCGGGAATTCGGTGGTGAGTAAACTCACTTTTATCTAACTAAGCTCTGACTGCGCATCTTGGAGGGCTTGGTTGTACAGCGGTGATTTCCGTCGGGCTAGACAAGAAGAAGGACCTTTCCTCATGACTACTGCGTCCCCCTCTGCATCACACTCTCGTTCTGGACATCCTGTGCATCATCCTGGTGCACAGGATTCGGTGGAAGCCCAGGTGGTGGAAAGCTTGCGTGATGTCATTGAGGAGGTTGATGTCCGCACCCGCTTGATTGACCGGGTGGCTTATGCAAGCGATGCATCGCACTATTACAACGTGCCCAAGGCAGTGATTCTGGCGTCCGATGCCACGGAAGTTGCCCATGCCTTCGCAGTGGCTCAGGAACATGATTTGTCGGTGACGCTGCGCTCCGGTGGTACGTCATTATCCGGGCAGGCTTCGGGCGATGGCCTCTTGGTGGACGTGCGCCGTGGCTTTAGAAATATGAGCGTTCAGGACAATGGACGCATTATTCGTGTGCAACCTGGAATGACCGTGGCGCAGGTCAATGCCCGGTTGTCGTTGTATAACCGCAAACTGGGCCCTGATCCGGCGAGTGAATCCGCAGCCACTATCGGCGGGGTGGTTAATAATAATTCCTCTGGCATGGCTTGCGGTACCGAGTTCAACACCTACCAGACCCTGCGTGGGCTGACGCTGGTCCTGCCTTCAGGCACGATCATCGACACCAGTGCCGAGGATGCTGATGAACAGTTGCATGCGCTGGAACCGGAGTTAGCTCAGAAGCTGCTGGAATTGCAGCGCCGGGTGAAAGATAACCCGAAGTCGGTGGAGATTATTCAACGGCACTTTTCCATCAAAAACACCATGGGTTATGGCTTGAATTCCTTCGTTGATTTTGAAGGTCCGGCGAAGATTCTAGAACACCTGGTGGTGGGCTCCGAGGGCACGTTGGCGTTCGTAGCCGAAGCCGTTTTTGAAACCATCCCGGTGGCCAAGCTTGCCACGACCACAGTTGCGGTATTTTCTGACCTACACAGCGCGACTTCAGCGCTGCCAGAGTTGGTGAGCACTGGGGCTGCGACCTTGGAGCTAATGGACGCTGCTTCCATCAGAGTCGGGCAAACATTTGATGATGCACCGCAGTCGATTATGGGTTTTGAGGTGGATAACCAAGCAGCGATGCTCGTTGAATACCATGCCCAAAGCGCGGAGGAACTCGCCGAGCGCGAAGCAGTCGGGCAGAAGTTGCTGCGGAACCTAGAGCTTTTTCAACCATCGGAGTTTTCTACCCAGGCAGCTGACCGGAATAGCGCCTGGCAATTCCGCAAAGGACTCTATGCCAAGGTGGCCAAAGCACGGCCATCTGGCACCACAGCACTCTTGGAAGATGTGGCAGTACCCGTTGAGCGCCTTGCCAATACGTGCGCAGGCTTGCAAGAACTCTTTGATGCCAATGGTTATGCGGAAGCTGTTATCTTTGGCCACGCTAAAGACGGTAATATCCACTTCCTTCTCACTGACCGCTTTGAGGGCGAGGAAAACCTGGCCCGATACAACAGCTTCACCGATGGCATGGTGGATCTGATCCTGGGTGCAGAAGGAAACCTCAAGGCTGAGCACGGCACGGGACGCGCGATGGCGCCATTTGTACGTCGCCAATATGGTGATGAACTCTATGACGTCATGCAGGAGCTGAAGAAGGCCATTGACCCACGCGGGATTCTTAACCCGGGCGTCATTTTGGATGAAGACCCAACGGCGCACATCAGCAACGTCAAACTCAACCCCACGGTGGAAGAAGAGATTGATACCTGCGTCGAATGCGGCTATTGCGAGCCCGTGTGCCCGTCGAAGGATCTCACGCTGACCCCACGCCAACGCATTGTGGTGCGTCGTGCACGCGCCACAGCACAGCAGCACGGCGATGAGGCAGTGGTTGCGGAGCTGGATAAAGACTACGAATACATGGGCAAACAAACCTGCGCCGTGGATTCCATGTGTGTGCGGGCCTGCCCCGTGGGCATCGATACCGGCAAGTTTATTAAGCGTTTGCGCACTGAAGATTCCAGGCCGCTTGAGCAAAAAGTGTGGAAGGGCGCTGCGCATGGCTGGTCCGCAGTCAACCTGGGTGCATCCATTGCCCTCAGTGGTGCGCACCGCCTGCCCACAGGCCTGGTCAAAGCCGTCACCGATGTCGGTCGCAAACTCGTCGGCGAAGAAACGATGCCGCAATACCAGCCGGAGCTTCCCGGTGGCGGTCATCGGCGCTCAAAGCTTCAAGGCATTGTCGGCGATACCTCAGCACACGTTGAGGCCGTGTATGTTCCAGCGTGCGTCAACGCGATGTTCGGCGAGCAAAAGGGCGGCATCGGTGTCACCGAAGCCTTCATTCGCCTTGCCGAGCGCGCCGGGGTGGCATTGACAGTGCCGGAGAGCATTGATTCATTGTGCTGTGGCACGCCGTGGACGTCCAAGGGCATGGCTCAAGGCCATGAAGTGATGCAGGACAGGGTTCGCACGGCGCTTGCCGATGCCACCAGCAATGGAGAGCTCCCCGTCATCGTGGATGCATCCAGTTGTACCGAGGGATTTATCGCGATGTTAAAAGAGTCGGGCATCACGGTGGTTGATTCCATTACCTTTGCGGCCGAGCACCTATTGGATAAATTGACCATCACCACGGAGCAAGATTCGGTGACTATTCACCCCACCTGTTCGGCACAACATTTGGGACTTATGCCAGCAATTGAAACCCTTACACGAGCAATCGCCACAGATGTCGATATTCCGCATAGCTGGGGATGCTGCGGATACGCCGGAGATCGCGGCATGTTGCACCCAGAACTGACGGCTAGTGCGACCGCGCGCGAGGCATCAGAGGTGAAAGGCATTGACGGGCAGCACCACGTGTCCTCCAATCGCACCTGCGAATTGGGGATGACGCGCGCAACTGGAAAGCCCTACCGGCATGTATTAGAGATTGTGGAACTAGCTACGCGTTAGTTGACTAGGCGCTAGCGGGTGTGTCTGAGTGGCACTGGCCTGATGCGCAGGGCCTTGCCACAATATCGCACGAAGACGGGGCGTTACGCGGATAGAGGGTCAGACGAATCTTGCCTTCCAGCTGAGCATCGAGAGTCTCATGGAGATAGGCCTCATGCACCGCACAAATAAATGGCGAAGGCTGCTCGCCTGCATTGACTAGCGGGCAGGCGTTGAGTTGGATGACGCTTGCTGCGGTGGATTCATCAACTGGGTGTGGGGCGCGCTCCTGATAAGGATCCAGCCCCATTTCTCGAAAGAGGGTGAGCAGGGAAGCAATGGCATTGTCCGTGCTCTGCGTATCTCCCACGACTGAAGGCACTTTTTGTGCCCAAGAACGTCCAATCTTGCGGGCACGCTCATAGTCCTCAGCGGTCATTTCACCTTCAGGTTCCAAGCCTTCGACCAAGGTACGAATGAGTGAGAGGTACTCTTGCGAAACCCCGACGATATCGGGCATGCGCACTTGGAAGACCAACGTGGGGCGGCCACGGCCACCGGTTTGAGTCGAGGAGACTCGAACCAATCCGAGCTCTTCCATCTCTTCCAAATGTCCCCGCACAGTATTGATGTGTACGCCTAAGTCAGTGGAGATCTCAGCCGCACCAGTTCCATGTGGATAGGCGCTCAGAGCCTCAAGGACGTCACGCTGCTTAGCAGAGAGGCGAAGCGAGCCTGGGAATAGACGCGTTGTTGATGGAGGTGCTGAAAATACTGCGTCCATAGCGGAAGGGCCTCTCTCTAAACCTCTTAGAATTAATCTCTAGCAGTGATTATCTTAACATGATGTTTGCTATGCGAACCCATGCAATTAGTGCAGATGAGCAACCAGAAACCGTCCGAGTTCTGGAATGCGCAACAAAGCGTCAGGCGCTGAGTACTAAGAGATGCGGGTGAATTTAATGTGATAGTCCTGCGGATCTTCTTTCAGATATTCCAGCTCAAATTTCTCCTCGCGTGCCTCCACCTCTTTCAACAATGGAATGGGGTTATGAGGTGCAACCAAGAGGAGGGATTCACCTACCTGGCGGGTGTCCAAAGCGCCATGGATCGCACCGTGGCGGATGGCGTGTGGAATGAGATTCGCCAGCAGAGTAGGGGTGTCCTGGGCACGGTTGGCGTCAGTCAGTGGAAGTTCCATGATGAATCCTTTTTCTCAAATGAAATGGTGGTTCCATCATAGAACGAACATTAAAAACTGGTCTAATCGTGTTTATTGAACCCTAGTCCTAGCCTTAATCTAGTTGCGCGCGTGTAAACTCCGCCGGCGCTGATGATTGGTACTGCTCGGCTTCTTGCCGGGTGTCATAGTCCTTTTCTTGGCCAGTACCTGGGACCTCCACGATATTTTCCGCGTGCGCGAGTAAACGCCGAACGGATTGATTCCGCGGGCTTCCAAGGGCAGCGAATGCCTTCGCGAGTGTATCAGTTCGCCAAAGGGCGCATAGATTCTGGAGGCTTCCGTCATGACTGCGGATTAGCGCCACAGATGCGCCAGGCTCAGTCTCCATCGTTTGATAGAGCCGCGGAAGAATCTGCGGCGAATCTGGGGCGTCCACAGGAAGGATTGCTAGATACTCGATATTGGAATATCGACGGATGAGGTACTCATATCCCGCGTGAATTCCGGCCACTGGACCGCCAAATGGTGGTTCCTCGGACGTCGTGGGGACTCCCAGCTCACGTGGGCTGACCACAATAAAGTCAGTGTCTGTCGGCAATTGCGCGATGAGGCGATCTACTAGACGTATGCCATGGACTTTCACGCTCGCTTTATCGACTCCACCCATGCGGGTGCCCTGACCGCCAGCGACGATGATCGTGGCGAGCTTTTCTCTTGCCGCATCCGACATGGCGTCTCATCTTTCTGTTCGTGTACTTGCCGACTGAGCTTGATATTTACCTAACGTGGGAACTCGCGTGACCAATCACCGGAGCGGCCGCCGGATTTGGCGGTGATTGCGCATCCGCGAATATACGCGCTGCGGTCGACTCCTTTGACCATGTCAATAACAGCCAATGCTGCGACATTGACCGCCGTGAGTGCTTCCATTTCCACGCCGGTGCGGTCTGCAGTGCGCACCGTTGCTTCGATGAATACGTGGTCTTCTTTGATTTCTACATCCACCTTCGCACCATGAACACCAATGGTGTGCGCTAGCGGCAACAATTCAGGGACCTTCTTTGCTGCGGCGATACCCGCGATACGTGCGACAGCAAGCACATCTCCTTTGGGCACCGTGCCATCTTTTAGTGCTTGCAGAATCTCAGGGGAACAGGCCACCTCACCTTGGGCGGTTGCAGCACGCACCGTGGGGGTCTTCTCCGTAACGTCCACCATGTACGCATCACCGACATTATCTAGGTGCGTGAACTTCATTGTTTTAAACCAACTTTCTCTTTTGACTGGCTCTGGTGTGTTTATAGGTCTGCTGTGCATTAAGCACACGGCTTTGGAGGTTGATCGAGATTCTTAAAGGGAATTACCACGTAGTCGAAGGGATGAGGTGTAATTCAACAGTATCGCCTTCGCTTATTGGTTTTTCGCTACTTCGTAGATGCAGTAGCCCATTGACTCCGACTAAAGCGCCAATCATGTGTGAGCCCACCTTCTGGCCGTTAAAGGGAGTCACCTGGGCGGGCTGCGTCGTGAAATCAATAATCGCCGGAACCAACACATCGCGGTCGCGTGCAACCGGTAAATGACCGACAACTTTCGCCTGCACGTGTGCCTGAGCAGATGGGTTTGTGCGGCCGCTGAACCGGGTTAATAGCGGTCGGACATAAAGGTAGAAAGAGACAAACGCTGCGACGGGATTACCTGGGAGAGAAACCACTGGCACGCTCTTGCCGGCAGGCCTCTTCCATACTGCATGTCCTTGATGGGAACCAGGTTTGTGATTGACCTTGCCAAACCATGAGTAGTCCGCGTGGTTGACTAGAACCTCCCGCACCACATCAAATGCGCCCACTGCAATACCTCCGGTGGTGATGATGACATCGTGTTCACCCGCCAAGTCATTAAAAAGCGCGCGTAAATCCGCAGGGGTATCAGCACTACGAGCCAGGGTGACCGCAACGGGGCCGCAGGTACGAATGAGTGCGGCGACCATCGGACTATTGGAATCTGGGATCTGTCCGGGGCTTAAAGGCTGACCAGTTGGCTGTAGTTCACTTCCCGTGGAAATGACAGCTACCCGTGGCTTGGCAAAGACCTCAACTTGTTGAATACCTGCTGAGATCAGCGTCGACAGCAGCCCAATATCAATAACTTGGCCGGCTTGCGCAAAGTGACCGCCGGCTGTGAGACTTTCACCTTGGAACCGGATGTGCAGACGGTTAACATCGAAGTTGCGGACCTCGACCTCACGTGGCAGTGGTTGCGGCCCCGGCGCGATATTAGTGTACTCCACAGGAACGATCACAAGGCCGTCTACCGAATCTGACACCGGGGCACCAGTCATGATTCGAATTGCGCTGCCACGCGCGGGGGTAAGGGGAGTATCTCCGGCAGCAACGTCCCCAGTCACCGACAACGTAGCGCTACCTGAGGAATCTAAATCAGCGCGATGGGCGAGGAAGCCATCGACAGCAGAATTATTGAATGGTGGGATCGCGTTGACCGCCCTCTGGCCGGCTGCGAGCACACGGTTGACGGCATCAATGTCGACTGGGATGGTCTCCACCGCAGGTGAAAGCGCTGAAGCCACAATGGCATGTTGATGCTGTTCAATCGTGCGCTGCTCTGAGCCAAGATGCTTAGATTGTGTGGCTTTAGGCGCAGAGGAATCCTCGTGACTCATAAGGATCGACTTTAGCCGCCGATGGCGGACATTGGTCGGTCAGGCTGCAGGAACCCTTCATCATCCATTCCGTGCCCGGGTTTCTTGCGCCACATCTCACCAGCCCACGCTGCCATTAATTCATCGTCGCTGGCACCGGCACGCATGAGATCGCGTAGGGATGTCTCAGAATTACCGAAAAGACAATTGCGGACAGCGCCATCTGTGGTCAGCCGGGTTCTGTCACAATCGCCGCAAAATGGTCTGGTGACAGATGCAATAACGCCAATGCTTCCGGTGAATGTAGCTGTGCTTTCACCGGGTTGGTCTTCGGATAAAACGGCGTTCCACAGCTGTGCTGGTGCAGAACCGCGGGGCTCTTCAGCCGGCGTCAGATCCAGCTCTGATGAAAGACGCTCGAGGATTTGCTCAGCGGTGACCATGTCAGAGCGCTTCCACTGCTCACGCGGGCCTAGTGGCATTTGCTCAATAAAACGTAGCTGTGCGCCCTTGAGTAATGCGAACTTTGCAAGCGGAACGATGTCATCTTCATTGATGCCCGGCATGACGACGGCGTTAATCTTTACAGGATTAAGTCCAGCATCGATGGCGGCATCGATTGATTTAAGGACACCGTCAAAGCGATCACGGCGGGTGAGTTGCGCATAGCGCTTATGATCAATGGTGTCGAGGGATATATTGACCCGGTCAAGACCTGCTTCTTTGAGCTTGTGGACGCGACGGTCCAGACCCAAGCCATTGGTAGTCATTGCGATTGATGGCGGCAGACCTTCATCGGTACGTAATTTCTTCGTCTCCGCAATGATGTGCTCAAGAGACTTCCTCAATAGGGGCTCACCGCCGGTAAAGCGAATCTGGCGGATTCCTAACTTGGTAATAGCCAAGGCAATGAGTCGGATGGTTTCCTCATCGGACAAAGTCTGCTCTGTTGCCATCCATTCCAGGCCATCTGCTGGCATGCAATAGGTGCAGCGCAGATTGCAGCGATCTGTGAGGGAAACGCGCAAGTCGCGTGCAACACGGCCGTATTTATCCTTCAGGCGCCGAGTGCCATCTTCAGCTGCCGGCGGCAAATCGTCCGGCAGATAAGGCGCAGCGTGTGTCGATTCAGGGGTTAGTCCCAGTTGGGGAAGGCCGAGAGGCACAGAATTGTTCTCAGCCGCTTGCCCTGCGTGGGTCTGTGGGGAAGGAATCTGAGTAGTCATGTCCTTTCCATTCTAGGCGTTTAACTGTGAAAACCCCAGAGGGCACTACGTACTCGCAGGTGCATTCTTCCTATGATGCTGGATCAGAACCGGGTTGTGATTTTTCTGGCTCAGAGTCTGCATTGTCATCTGCGTTCGCGGGGTCTGGCTGACTATCTGTTGCTGCAGGGCGGGTCTTGAGATTGATAGAGCATACGCCCGGGCGGGACAGTGGCTGCAGTTCTAGACGCAGGTGTGGGTCAACATCGGCGTCGGTGATGTGACCGAGAAAGCCTTCATGGACCGCACAGACAAAGGGGTGTGGGCGGTTGCCATAAACGGTCAGCGGGCAGGCATGCAATTCGAGTTCCGTGCCACCTTCGGATTCGAGCTCGCCAGCTGGTGCTGATGGGTCGAAACCTAGATCACGCAGCTTCGCAAAGAGGGCTTCCAACGCGTCTTTGTCGGTGCCCACCCCAACGGGAGCTGCTCCAGCCGGATCCTTCTTCTCCATGGTCTGAGCCCAATTCCGGCCCACGTCAAGCGCGCGGGAATAGGCTTCATCAGTCAGATGCTCTTGCTCAACGAGCATGCTGGTGAGCACGCCGATGAGGGAGACGTATTCTTCCGCAATGGTTTCAGTCTTGGGTGCGCGGACATGGAACATGAAAGAAGGACGTCCGCGACCTTTAATGGGTGCGGGCATGACTTGGACTGCGTCTTTGGCAATAAGTTCATCCAGGTGGCTGCGTACAGTATTGACATGAGAGTCCAGCATCTCTGCGATTTCAGAGATTTTGGCGCCCTGCGGAAACTCGTGCAGTGCGTCTAAGACTTTGCGCTGTTTAGGGGATAAGCCCAGGGACTCTGGAAAAAGATCAGAGCTTGAGCGGGGGACCTGCGAGGAAGGCTTCGCATTACCGCTATTCATCTGAACCAGCGTCCTTTCTTGAGAAGAGTGATAATGAGTAAAGAGTGTGG
Source organism: Corynebacterium sp. L4757 (assembly GCF_043673995.1). NCBI lineage: Bacteria > Bacillati > Actinomycetota > Actinomycetes > Mycobacteriales > Corynebacteriaceae > Corynebacterium > Corynebacterium sp. L4757. The sequence goes on from NZ_JBIMEN010000004.1 coordinate 156,868, forward strand.
AGTTGTAATGCTCATATCGCAGAACCAATGTTGATAACTAAAAAGATATGTCTGCAGAGTGAGTCATTATTGGGTCGATGCTACCGCGTCATGCGGTGAATTAAATAACCAGCCCTTCGATGTTGTGGGTACTTCAGCAGGGGAAACAATCCCAGCTGATTTCGATTTTAGTCTTTTACTGTGACATTTGGAGATGCGGCTCCTATGTTTAGAACTTAATAAGTACTATAAAACCCGTGGAAAAGAAATGGGTTGCCCATCGCGCGCTTCCTCTGGCGTTTGCTGGCATTTCACTGCTTATTGGCCTCGGTGCGGGCTTGTCCCTTCTGGGACTAGTAGTTCCGCGCCTATTCGAAGCAAAGGCGATTGAGCATGGTCCGCTTATGGTTTTCGGATTTGTGGCTGGGGCGATTGTCATGGAACGCACCGTCGCTACGAAGGTCTTATGGGCGTGGGCCGCACCCGTCTGTCACGTGGTTGGCGTTGTTTCCTTGATCGCTGGCGCACCGCGTGTAGTTACGGCCGTGGCCTTCTGTTTGTCGTTTATGACTCTGGGGGTCAGTTACGTTCTGATCTATCGCAGACAACCCACGCTAGAAGTCGTCATTCAAGCTTCGGGCACCATTGGGATTGTCTGTGCGGTTGTGCAGTGGGCGGTCGCTGGTGACTTTGCACCTGCTATGCCTTTAGCTGCGGTATTTGTGATCGCTACGATTATTGGCGAGCGCGTTGAACTTGCACGCCTTAAAATTTCCCAGTCGAATGCTGATGTCCTTTTGACGGCGTTGGTACTGGCTCTGGTGGCGGCCAGTTTGGCCTACATGGCTGTAGATGACTTCGGACTTGCGCTTATAGGCGCGATATTTCTCGTCATTGCAGGTGTCGCCGGGCGCGTTGACGTGGCCATAAACCTTATCCGCTCGAAAGGTTTGCCGCGGTTTTCAGCAGCCTGCATGCTCGCTGCTTATGGGTGGCTCGCTGTCGCGGGAATTTTATGGCTAACTTCTGAATTTCTTCCTGGCGACCTGGTTTATGACGCGGCTGTTCATGCAGTGTTTATCGGATTTACGTTGTCGATGATCTTCGCGCATGCACCCGTCATTCTTCCTGCTGTCCTGCACCGTGCGCTGCCGTACCACTCAGCGCTTTATGTGCCCGTGGTTGCCGTTCATCTGGGACTTATTCTCCGTATTGTTTCCGACACTCAGAATTTCGTACCCGGGCATCAAATCGGTGGAGTCGTCAACGTAGTGGGGGTTCTCGGATTCCTTATCACCGCCGTCATTTTGGCGGTGCGAGCTGGAATGAAAAAGCGGAAGAATCTGAAAGATAGGGGCAGGCAACATGCAGATAGCAGGCCCTAATGGAGTTCCCGTCGGACCTAATGTTGGCCCAGCAGGAAGTGAGCTAAGAAGCGGAATAAATCGTGCTCCGAGTCATGGCGTCGTTGGTGTTACCGACATGTCCTTAATCGCCCGTGGGCGGTGGCACACGATGGTATTCGGACTCATTAGCACGTGGTTGGTGTGTGGCTTGGGCTCGATAATTGCTAGCACCTTTGGAGCCAGAATTGCTTGGTGGGCGCTCGTTCATTCCTTCACACTTGGAGTTGTCACCACGGCCATCCTGACCTATTCGCTGCATTTTACCGAGGCGTTGACTCGTCAACCTACCTCTACGTACCGGCCCATCATGGTGCGCATCAGCATTGTCCAAATTGGGTTAATACTTCTGCTCTTTGACACGAACTCTGCAGGATGGTCGGTGCTATCTGATATTGGTGCGAGTGCGATCACCATCGTAGTGGGTTGGCACTGCTGGGTGCTCTACCGGATGCTGAAGACTTCACTTTCCACGAAATTCGCAGCCACGGTGCCGTTTTATCTGACTGCACTCGGATTTCTCATTGCTGCGATAGTAGTAGCTATCATCGCCAGCCACGGCATCGGGGATTACACCGTCATGATCTCCATCTATTCCCGGTTGACGATCTGGGGATTTGCATGGCTCACAGTACTCGGGACAATCGTGACACTGCTGCCCACCTTGACACAGACGACAATCCCGCCAGCAGTAGTAAAACGCTGTACTGGAGCATTGGCTTTGCACAGTGGAGGATTGATTGCGGGGAGTGGCTTTTTGACAATTGGTTGGAATAGCTGGGCTGGACTATCTCAATTAAGCATGGTCATTAGCGCAGTGTTGATCATGCAACCTTTGCTGTCCAGTGTCTTTGCAGGCCACAAGGGTCTTCGTACCGCGTCAATTTCCGTGATGACTGGTATCATTTGGCTCCTTTCGCTGTGCGCCGCTGATGCTATTGCGGTCACCATTGGAGCCGAGACTAGGGATATCACCCGCGCCCTTGCACCGGCATTCCTCGGCGCAGGCCTATTACAACTCGTTACAGGCGTGTTATTACACCTGTTGCCTACATTGCGTGGCGGAGGAAACCACGTGGTGACAGCGGCACGCGAGTTCGCTGATTTTGGCGGCTGGGCACGAATCGGCCTCATCAATTTTGGAGCGCTGCTGACCTTGGCAGACCCACCAGCGGTCCACGCAACGTCGGCATTTCAAGCCGGACTCATACTCATCGCCTTAGGCATTGCAGGACAAGTTGCTGTTCTCATCATCACGCTATTTAGAGCTCAACAGTTAAGGAAGACATCATGACTCACAACCTCATGGCCGGCCCTTCACCACATGGACCAGCAGGGCCGAGGGGCTCTGGAGACAGCAAGAAGGCTGAATGGGCCGCGTGGCTAGTCATCGCATTAGCAATCGCTGCTGTTGTTATTTTGATTGTCACCACTATGGCTCCGTCTTCCTCCACCGTAGACAGTGAGAATCAGAGTCAAGTAGCACCTCAGGATCGAGCTATCGCGCCAGCCAGTGAAGTTGTGGAGTTCGACGTTGAAGTCGATGGCATGGCTTTTGTTCCTAACTCTGTGGAGATCCCTGCGGGAGCAAGTCTCAAGATCACTTTCACTAATACCGGCGACCAAGTCCATGACTTGAAAATTGGTGGTGATGAAACCGGGCGAGTTAATCCAGGTGAAACAGCGGTGCTGGAAACAGTGGCCATTGATCAAAACATTCAGGGCTATTGCACGATCGTTGGGCACTTCTCCCAAGGGATGGTCTTCGACGTCAAGGTTTCTGATGCCACTGGAAGTGACGAGCTAGAACATGATCATGAGGTCGTGGCGGGAGAAAACCCTCATGTGGCGGTGCCGAGTATGGCCGAACTTGGATTAAATCGCGAAGGCTTCGAAGCTTTCGATCCCAGCCTAGATCCTGCCCCAAGCCATACGGTGCACGAATACACGTGGGTAGCGACTGAGGAGGTTCGGGAAGTAGCACCCGGAGTAGAACAGCTCCAATGGCTATTTAATGGCCAGGCACCCGGTCCGACACTTCGCGGAAAAGTGGGTGATACGTTCCGAATTACTTTGCGCAATGAAGGCACCATGGGGCATTCCCTCGATTTCCACGCGGGAGAGATTAGTCCTGATAATGCGATGGCTACCATTCAACCGGGTGAGGAAATCGTGTATGAATTCACACCGCGCCGGGCTGGTATTTGGATGTATCACTGCGCGACAATGCCGATGAGCCTGCACATTGCCAATGGCATGGCGGGAGCAGTCATCATTGATCCACCAGCGGACTCTGAGCTGGCTTTGTCAGAGGTTGATGCCGAATATCAGATGATTGCCTCTGAGATATTCCTCGGAGAACGTGAAGTAGGTGCAGACCCGCAGCGAGTAGCCAACGGCCAATTCGACCTCATGGCGTTTAACTATTACCCATCGCAATATACCCATGAGCCACTGCGTGCGAAGGTCGGAGACACCATCCGCATGTGGGTGTTGAACGTGGGTCCCGATGAGCCCCTGAGCTTTCACGTGGTCGGTGAGGTCTTCGACACCGTGTTTACTGAAGGTGCCTATACAGTCCGAGACGCTCAAGACACTGGTTCCCAAGCACTCTCACTGTTGCCAGCACAAGGAGGGTTCGTGGAGATGACCTTCGATGAGCCAGGCACATATACCTTTGTTAATCACGTAATGACCCGCGCTGAGAAAGGTCAGAGCGGGTCAATTGTGGTGACAGATTCCTAGTGGAACTAGGTCGAGCGTGGCGGACGTGTCTTATCGGCTTGCTTGCGGCTGTCAGTGTCGCGGTCCAGCTGGGAATGCGGTGAGCGTACTGGCTCCCACGCAACATGGGAGCGCATATCCGTCGTGCGCGAGTCACGGGAGCGGTAGACCACGTACGGACGGTTGACATAACCAACTGGCGCGGAGAACGCATGCACCAGGCGGGTAAATGGCCACACTGCCATCAACGTGAATCCGGCAATGACATGCAGCTTAAATGGCCACGGAACTTCAGACATCAGCTCAGGCTGAATATTGAAGATCAATAGGTTACGCAACCATGGGGAGATCGTCTCTCGGTAGTCATAACCATGGGTGCCTTGGATATCGAAAAGTTGCAGCGTCAACGTTGCAATCGTGCCGGTCAAAATGGCGCCACCCAAAAGGACATACATGACTTTGTCAGAGCGGGAGGTTGCCAAAAATACCGAACGGTTTACCACGCGGCGATAGATCAGCCCCGCCAGTCCCAAACACGTAGCAATCGCGGCCAGCGCTCCGGGATATGTGGCAATCAAGTGGTAGAACTCATCAGAGATTCCGACTGATCGCGTCCAGGACTTTGGAATGGCAAGGCCCATGAGGTGGCCAACGACGACGAAGACCATGCCCCAGTGAAAGAGTGGGGAGGACAAACGCAGCAGTTTGGATTCGTAGATTTGGGTGGAGTGCGTGGTCCAACCAAACTGGTCGGTGCGCCAGCGCCAGAAGATGCCAACGGAAAATGCAACGATGGCCAGCCACGGGAAGGCACCCCAGAGGAAGTTTTCAAAGTATTCCATGATGATAATCCTTTAAAGATCGTCAGGTTGGACGGTCGGGAATGGAAGATCGGCAATTCCCACAACTTCAGCGGGAGGGCCGGTCCGGATGAGATCGATGTACTTTTGAGCGGTGTCAGCATCCACCTCGGGCAATGACTTACACACGGCAATGATGAGGGAGACATAAGGCGACCCGGTCTGCTGCAGTGCAGCCCGGAGAACCTCCAAACCGTCTCGGTAGCTGGCAACGAATTCCACTGCGCGTTCATGCGAGTGACCTTCAGATAGACCGAGGGCTTCCAATACCACGCACAAATGGTCCGGTAGTTCTTCATTCTCGTCGAATTCAAAACCCAGTGAACGCAACTGCTCGCCGAAGGCCAGAATTGCGACGCCACGTTGGCGGGTATCACCCACCGCGTAATACGTCAGAAATAAGGAGCAACGACGACGCTGATCGAAAGTCTCCACGTAGTGTTCTTCGAGCTCGCGGAGGCTTGCCTGCTGTGCCCAATCGAGAAATGCGGTGAAATCCGCAGCAATCTCATCAGGGAGGTCATTCACCTGTGCGCGCACCGCAGCGAGCGTATCAAGGTATGCCGCGGTGGGGTAGTGCAGCAGCAATGACACCGCCATGGCGATGGTGCGTCGCTGATGCTCAGTAACCTCGACCGGGGAAATCAGTTCAGCTGGAATAAGCCCGGTGTGGGTGCGGCGAGGATTGGCAGCACCAACGCGGGCACTTAATATCGCGCGGCTGGTGCTCTCGACATCCTTTGCGCCACCGGATGAGCCCATACCGGCCGGTGTTCCGAATCCTGCCAGCATGTCATGGTCTGCTGGTGGATCGGGCGTGTGCGTGTTGCTTCCACCCGGGCGCAGCTTGAGCTTAGAAAAGAAATTCATGGTGTTGTCCTTCGCTTCCTAGATCTTATCGCGCTTGGGTGGGAACATGCCATCGGGGCGGTCACCTGTCCAAGACAGCAGCGAGACCTTGCCGGACTCACCGCCGCCGTGGCTCGAGCATGCCTCTGGCGCGCCCATACCAAGATCCGCGAAAGCTTTATCCATGGCGCGGGTTGGGTCGGTATCACCGAAAGGATCCAAGTCCGCAATGCCACGTGGGGTCTCAGGGGAAGCCGTTGGAATGACATAGCGGTCGTCATACTTAGCGATTGCCAGCAGACGGTACATTTCCTGAATCTGCTTACCAGTCATGCCCACGGCTTCGGCGATTTCCTCCTGGGGCTCATTACCCAGGTTGATATCACGCATATAAGAGCGCATAGCGACCAAGCGCCGCAGAGATTTTTCTACCGGCACCGTGTCACCGGCGCTAAATAGTCCTGCTAGGTAGTCCAGCGGGATGCGCATATTCGACAAAGTGGAGAACAACAGCTTGTGGTCTTCGCCGTCATAGCCAGCAGCGGTAATTTCATCGACTACTGGAGACAGTGGCGGCACGTACCAGACCATCGGCAAGGTGCGGTATTCCGGGTGCAGCGGAAGCGCGACTTCATACTTGAAAATCATGTCGTAGATAGGAGACTGCTGTGCCGCATCAATCCAGGAGTGTGGAATACCCTCACGCTTGGCGCCCTCGATGACCTCTGGGTCATGAGGATCCAGCAGGATGGACTTTTGCGCTTCGAGCAAATTCTTCTCATCTGGCACGGACGCAGCTTCAGCAACGCGGTCGGCGTCATAGAAGATGACACCGAGGTATCGCAGGCGTCCCACGCAGGTTTCGGAACACACGGTGGGTTGGCCGACCTCAAGGCGTGGATAGCACAGAGTACATTTTTCGGCCTTGCCAGTCTTGTGGTTGAAGTACACCTTCTTATATGGACAGCCCGAGACACACATGCGCCAGCCACGGCACTGGTCTTGGTCAACCAAGACAATGCCATCTTCCGCGCGCTTATACATCGCACCGGAAGGACAAGAAGAGACACAGGTGGGGTTGATGCAGTGCTCACAAATGCGCGGAAGATAGAACATGAAGGAATCTTCGATCTGCTTCTTGACCGCGACATTCATCTTATTGAGCACCGGATCACTGTCCATCGTGGCGGTGGAGCCGCCCAGGTTGTCATCCCAGTTAGAGGACCACTCAATCTTGTTGATCTCACGGCCATCGATTTGCGAGACCGGCTTTGCCGTTGGCTGGGTCTTTTGTCCAGCCTTGGCACCCATCAGATCTTCATATTGATAAGTCCATGGCTCGTAATAGTCATGAATGGTAGGCAAGTTGGGATTGTGGAAGAGCGTGAGCAGCTTTTTGATGCGGCCGCCTGCTTTGGGCTTGAGCTTGCCGCTATTGGTGAGCTTCCAGCCTCCCTGCCATTTTTCCTGGTCCTCCCACGTGCGTGGGTAGCCTACGCCGGGACGGGTTTCAACGTTGTTGAACCAGATGTACTCAGTGCCTTCACGGTTGGTCCATGCCTGCTTGCAAGTCACGGAGCAGGTATGGCAGCCGATGCACTTATCCAGATTCATGATCATGGAAATTTGGGCCATTACCTTCATTAGTACTGCACCTCCTGGGAGCGGCGACGAACACGGGTGACTTCGTCGCGGTTATTACCGGTTGGTCCGATGTAGTTGAAGTGATAAGTCAGCTGGCCATAGCCGCCAGCGATATGAACGGGCTTGATGAGGATGCGCGTCAAAGAGTTGTGGGTGCCGCCGCGGCGGCCCGTGTGCTCATTGAGAGGGGTGCCCACGGTGCGTTCTTGGGCGTGATTCATGATCATGGTGCCCTCAGGGATGCGGTGGGAGACAATAGCGCGGGCACTGACTACACCATTGCGGTTGTAGACTTCGACCCACTCATTATCGCTAACACCAATCTTTTCGGCGTCCTTATTCGACATCCACACCACTTGTCCACCACGGGAGATGGACAAGACATGCAGGTTGTCAAAGTACTGCGAGTGAATAGACCACTTATTGTGAGTGGTCAGATAGCGCAGAGAAATCTCGACTTCGCCGTTCTTGTCGAAGGTCTCACCCGCATTGAACTCACCGTGCAGATGCAGATGATCCAGCGGTGGACGGAAGACCGGCAGCGATTCGCCATAGTCCATGAACCAGTCATGGTCGATGTAATAGTGCATGCGGCCAGTGAGCGTGTGCCATGGTTTATCAAATTCCACGTTGATGGAAAAGGCCGTGTACCGGCGGTTATTGCGCTTATCCGCAGTCCATTCGGGAGAGGTAATGACCTGCGTTGGGCGTTCCTTAATGGAGTCCCAACTGATCCTGACGTCCTTGTCAGAAGAAGCCAGCGGGGTGAGATCCTTGCCAGTGCGCGATGACAAGTAATCAAAGCCATTGGCCGCGACTTCACCATTGGAAACACCAGAAAGGTGCAAGATGGCGTCAATGACCTTGGTGTCCTTGGTCAGGTCAATTAGATCACCCATTGAAGTCTCCGAAGTGCCACAGATGAGTTCCAGCTCTTTTACCTGCTTGGAGACATCAAACTTGGTGCCGTGCACGGCGGTGCCTGCCTTGGCGGTGAGCGGTCCGAGGTGGGTCCACTTTTCATAAATCTTGGTGTAATCGCGTTCGACCACCGCCAGCTTCGGCATGGTTACACCAGGGATGTAGCCCATCTTTTCCACATCAGGCACTACGCCATTAGGCATGCCGAGTTCATCCGGGCTGTCATGGTGGCTGGGCTGAGTCACCACGTCACGTTGAGTGCCTAACCAGCGTACGGAAAGCGCAGACAAGGATGCGGAAAGGTCACGGAAGACCTCGAAGTCTGTGCGTGCTTCCCATGGTGGGTTGATGGCTGCATTGAATGAGTGCAGGTAAGGGTGCATGTCTGTTGAAGACATGTCGTGCTTTTCGTACCAGGTTGCCGCCGGCAAGACGATATCTGAGACCAAGGTGGTGGACGTATTGCGGAAGTCCGTGGTCAGCATCAAATCGAGCTTGCCCTGTGGAGCTTCATCGCGCCACTTGATCGTCTGCGGGCGCTCGTCTTCTGAAAGTTCTTCTGCTGTGGCATCAGAATCCACGCCGAGCAGGTGACGCAGGAAGAACTCAGTGCCCTTGGCGGAAGAACCCATGAGGTTTGTGCGCCAGTTCAGCAAAATGCGTGGCCAGTTTTCCTCCGCAGATGGATCGTCATAAGCAAAGCCGAGCTCGCCGGATTCCAGCTGCTGCGGAATGTAGTCTTTGACGTCCATGCCGGCGGCGGCTGCTTCATCGGCAAGCAAAAGCGAATTGCGGTTGAACTGTGGGTATGCCGGCATCCAACCACGACGCATGGACTCTGCCATGGTGTCTGAGACCATCTTGGAGCCAATCGAATCACGCTGCGCCAAAGGTGAGCCCAAGTGGGAGGCATGGGTGTTGTCATAGCGCCACTGCTCAGTACCGAAGTAGTAGAACGCTGTGGTGACCATGTGACGCGGTGGGCGCTGCCAGTCAGTGGCCATCGCCCATTGTTGCCAACCATTCATCGGACGCAGCTTTTCCTGGCCAACATAGTGCGCCCAACCGCCACCATTGACGCCTTGGGTGCCACACATCGAAGTCAGAGCCAAGAACGTGCGGTAGATGGTATCCGCGTGGAAATAGTGATTGACGCCCGCGCCCATGATGATTTGGGAACGGCCCTGTGAGTCTGCTGCATTCTGGGCGAACTCGCGGCCAATACGAATAGCGGCATTAGCTGGCACACCGGTCATGGTTTCTTGCCACGCGGGGGTGCCAACTTCCGTTGCATCATGGAAGTCCTTTGGCCAGCTACCCGGCAGGTTGAGATCAGGACGGTTCACGCCATAGTGGGCGAGCATGAGGTCAAAGACGGTGGTGTACTTGACGCCATTGATCTCACGATAAGGCACGCCGCGATGAACAACGCCTGCGCCCACCGGTTCGCCGGAGCCGACATCTTCCGGGTTCGCATCTAAATCAAAGCGCGGGAAGAGGACCTCGGCGGTGCCGAAACTATTGGTCTCCGCGATAGACATCACTGGATCCACGCCCTCGAGTGAGAGATTCCAGCGGGAGGTGGACTCATCCCAGCGGTCAGCAACAGTGCCGCCCGGATCCACAATTTTGCCATCGGTTTCCATCATCAACGTGCGGTGAGTCGCATTCGCTGAATCGCGCAGCGCGGCGTACTCATCGCCCTCCAGTTGGCTGGCGGTGAGGAACTTGCCAGGGGTATAGACCGCTGATTGCTCCGTGGTGTGCTCGGAGTTTTCTTCCAACGCCACCAAGAAAGCAGAGTCGGTGAATTTCCGCATGTAGTTCAGGAAATATGGTTCCTGACGGTCAACATGGAAGGTCTTCAAGATGACATGGCCCATGGAAAATGCCAGGGCGGCGTCGGTACCTGGGTTAATGCGTGCCCATTCATCGGCATGCACGGTGTTATCGGCGAAATCAGGGGAGACCACCACGACCTTGGTGCCGCGGTAGCGAGCCTCAACCATGAAGTGCGCATCTGGGGTACGGGTGACGGGGATATTAGAGCCCCACATCATCAGGTAGGAAGAGTTGTACCAGTCACCGGATTCAGGAACGTCCGTCTGGTCGCCGAAAGTCTGCGGGGAAGCAGGCGGGAGGTCGGCGTACCAGTCATAGAAGGACAGAGCGACGCCACCGATCATTTCCAGAAAGCGAGTACCTGCGCCATAGGAGACCTGGGACATAGCTGGAATAACGGTGAATCCATTAATACGGTCCGGGCCGTACTCGCGAATGGTGTATACGTGTGCGGCCGCTGCCATCTCGATGGCCTCTTCATAATTGATACGGATCAAACCGCCCTTGCCGCGCTGGCTGATATATGCATTGCGCTTTTCTGGATCCTGTTGGATGTCACGCCACGCCAGAACCGGGTCGCCCAAACGCTCTTTGGCTTCGCGGTACATGTCCACCAAGACGCCACGTGCATATGGGTAGCGAATACGGGTTGGGGAGTAGGTGTACCAAGAAAAGGATGCGCCACGTGGGCAGCCGCGGGGTTCATATTCTGGCATGTCATTGCCATTGGTTGGGTAATCCACGGCCTGGGATTCCCAGGTGATGACGCCGTCTTTGACGTATACCTTCCAGGAACAAGAGCCCGTGCAGTTTACGCCGTGGGTGGAGCGCACCATCTTGTCGAATGCCCAGCGGTTGCGATAAAACACATCCGCCTGGCGTCCGCCCTGCAAAAAGAGCTGCTGTCCATCAGAACCAGTGGTTCCCTTACGCAGGTAGGAACCCATTTCGAATAAAGAATTCGAGGCCTTTGGTGAAGAGCCTGTAGTTGCCTTTGTCATGGGGATAAAAATTCCTTTGTTGGGGATGGGGAGTGAAGTGCTTGTGCGTCTTTATCTAGCCCGGGTATGGAGCACGAGGGCGGGCATAGAAGATCCAGACCAGGGCGGTACAGATGGTGAAGAAGACCACGCAGCCCCAGTAGAAGGCCTGGATTGGAATGAAAGAGAGCAAGACACCGACGATGAAGGGGCCGAATGCGGCGATGGCAGAAGTCCAACCGATGACACCGCCAGCTTGGGTTTTGGGCAAAATCATGGGCATTTGCTTGAATGTTCCGGCATTGCCCAGTCCGGTGAAGAAGAACATCGCGAGCATGGCGCCGAGGAACCACCAGAACTGATCTGGATCGGTGGGGTTCAAAAAGAGTGCGGCCACGGCAGTAAACACGGTCATGCCGATACCGCCAATGAAAGTCCAGATTGCTCCGCCGTACTTATCGCACAGTGGACCCCAAGCTGCACGTACGGCTGCGCCGATGAGTGGTCCCAGGAAGGCATAGGCGGCACCCTTAGGCAGATTATCTACTCCAACGGTGTCAACGAAGGAAGAGCCGGAACCGTAGATCTGGTTAATAATCAGCGCGAACTGCGCGGCGAAACCAGCGAAAGCGCCGAAGGTCATCAGGTAAACCAGCGTCATAATCCAGGTATTTGGATTTGAGAAGATATCGATCTGCTGGCGGAAATTGACCTTGACTGGGACATCTTTCAGGATGAGCCACGCGATGATCGCACACACGATGGTCCACGGTGCTAGGAAAATTGCCGGGTTGTGGACAAAGACTGCCGAACCATCAGGCAGACGCTGTGGAGCGACCAGGCCAACACCGAAAAGGGTGAAACCCATCAACCATGGGGCGACTAACTGGATGAAGGAAATACCGAAGTTGCCGATACCCGCTTGCAGTCCCAAGGCGGTGCCTTGTAGGCGCTTGGGGAAGAAGTAGCCAGTCGAAGGCATGAATCCCGCGAAGACGCCGCCGCCAAATCCGGAGGCGAAAGAGATTGCAAGCAATTCCCAGAATGGGGTGTTATCAGGGCGTTGTACGACTGAGAACCAGCCGAGCATGGGAAGCAGGAAGAGAATTGCTGAGAAGGTTACCAGCTTGCGGGTGCCAACTATCGGAGGCAGGAACATGAACACCAAGCGGAAGAGGCCGGCGGATAGACCTGCGATTGCGGTCAGTGCGTAGAGCTGGCTATCACTGAGATCGAATCCGATTTGATTCAACAATGGCGCGATAGCGGAGACCAAGTACCAGGCACTGAAACCTACGGCCATCGTGGCGGTAGTGATGATTAAGGTGCGCCAGGCTATTGCCTTGTCCCACTTGGCTGGATCCTCTGGATCCCAGCCATGAAGAATTCTTCCGGACGTATCCAATTGAGTACCGGAGGTGTTGGTTTGTGACATGAATCCTCGCTTAGAAAGGAGTAGACGGTCGGGGTACCTATTTCTGAGATTAGCTTGCTAAGCTCGTGTTTAAACGGTTAAACACGAAAAAACCCGTTTAATTAAACAACACTAATATTGCGTAATTCACCGGCCAAAAGTATCGCTGCAGCTAGTGGTTACGCAGGGCAAAAGCAGTACTTTCGTACTGTTAAGTGTTGGCTTGGTCACTTTGTTCTTAAACTAAGGAAAAGTAGGAAAATGTCCCCCACAACATCACCCCCGACAGCGGCCCTCATCGTGGTTTCAGACCGAATTGTGGATGGAACCAAGGAAAATTGTGCGGCAGATACCGCTGCGAAACTCTTAAGTGAAGCGAATATTGCTCTCATTCACCGCGAGGTAGTGCGGGAAGAGGAATGCGCGATTACTAGCGCTCTGGATACGCAGCTTGACCAGGGAAGTGTTGGGGCAGACATCATTATTACCCTCGGTGGTACGGGCACCCGGTTAGGCAATGTGGTCCCCGAAGTTACCGAGCAACGAATTGCCGCACGGCTGCATGGCTTGGAAACCCAGGTGTTGCTTAAAGGCCTGCAGTCATCCCCCAAAGCAGGCCTGTGTCGCGGAATCATCGGCGTGACTCACTTTGGTCACCCGACCAAGCTGATCATCAACTCCGCTGGCTCTCGTGGCGCGGTGAGTGACACCCTTGACGTTGTCCTGCCGCTCATTAGCGATATCTTCCGGGAATGCTCCACAGAGAAAGCAACTGCGGCTACCGCGCTAGGGCGTTAACCTCCGTGCTAACGAAGATCCGAGCTAACGAATATCCGATTCGACATCTGTAACGGCCTTGGGGTCCTCGGGCTTATTGGAGCCGGGGCCTTCTAGTTGGATGATGTTGTACTCGCCCTCGGCAAGATGGGAGCGCATGTCTTTCTTGTCGAATTTGCCGACAGAAGTTTTATCTAGGGCTTTAACAAAGGTCCAGTACTCTGGCAGCATCCATTTTGGTAGCTCTTTACGCAGGCCTTCGCGGAGGCGTTCGGCTGTTTCGATAGTGGGGGCAACACCCGGGCGTAGAACCGTGATGGCCAAGGGACGCTCCACCCACTTTTTGTCGGGGTAGCCAATGACGGCAGCTTCTACGACATCCTCATCATTCATGATGAGGTTTTCCAGCTGGACGGAATAAATCCACTCGCCACCGGAGCGAATAACATCCCGCGCGCGGTCAGAGACGTTGAGGAAGCCGTCCTCGTTGACGTAGCCGACATCGCCGGTGCGCAACCAACCATCGGCAGTAAATTTATCGTTGGCCGTATCAGTTGGCTTGCCGCGGAATTCTGCCGCCGCACCGTCATCATGGCCGGAAGGTGCATCATAGTAGTGCTTAGTCACCATGTTGCCGCGCACTTGAATTTCACCTGCGTTGCGGTCCGTGGTGGCAACAACCTGGCCATCATTGACCACGCGGTATTCCAGAGAAGTAGGGAAGCGGCCTTGTGAAACGCGATAAGCCCAACGGGCGTCACCTGATGCACCCTGCGGTGGGCGTGCCACTGTGCCGACGGTGGACACTTCAACCATGCCCCAGACGTGAACGACATCCACGCCGTATTGTTCTTCCCAGACCTTGATGAGCTGTTCTGGAACAGGTGAGCCGCCGGCGTAGATCTCCACCAGGGACATGCGCTCCGGAGGATTATTGAGGTAATGAACCATCAGCTGGATCCACAGTGTAGGCACGCCATGGGCAACACGTGGGTGGGTGGCAGCGATAATCTTGGCCAAAGTAGGCGCTGACACATTGGAATCCGGCAAGATCAACGGAGTGCCCGTCATCCAAGCGGCGAAAGGGACGCCCCAGGACAAGACGTGATAAATCGGAATGCAGCACAAGAAAGACTCACCGTGGGTGATGGCCAAGCTATCTGTGGTGCGCAGCATCATGGCTTCTAGATAGATAGAGCGGTGGGAATAAACCACGCCTTTCGGCGCGCCAGTGGTACCGGTGGAATAGCACAGCGCTGCGGCAGTGTGTTCATCCAAGACCGGCCAGTCATAGACAGAAGATTTGCCATCCAGCAGTGATTCATAGGAGTAGACCTCCACATTGCGGCCGAAATACTGGGTAAATTTCCGTGGATCGTCCATGCCTGTGAATACCACTGCGCGCACTGTGTCTGCGCCAGCAAGTACCTTTCCCAACTGTTCTGCCAAGCGCGGATCCGCAACCACTACTTCAATCTCGGCGTGATTGACGATGTGCCGAATTTGGTCATTCATCAGCTGCTTATTTAAGGGGGTAAATACTGCACCCTTAGACGCGGTAGCGAACATGACTTCTAGGTGCTCAGCGCAATTCCACATCAGGGTGCCCACGCGCTCATCGCCCGTGACGCCGAGGTCTTCATGAAGCGCATGCGCAAACGCGGCGGCACGCGCGGCGATATCGGCAAAAGTGGTTTCTTCCGCGGGATTTTCACCTGAAGCTTCACCATTAGGGCCGCCGTGCCACGTGGTGACTTTGGTGTTGGCGTGGACCGTTGAGCCATAGGTCAAGATCCGTGAAACTGAGAGTGGGATGTCCATCATGGTCGAAAGCATGTGTCCCACTTTAGCGGTGCAGGTGGTGATGCGTTATACTATTGCGTGACTGGTTAAAAACTCACTTTTTAGTCGAGTCCAAAACCCATTTACCAGCGCAGTTAAAGCGTGGGAAGCAGTCACCCTACCTGATGGTTGGCCCCTGGCATTTTAAGTCACTCTATGGGTCCCAACATGGGGGAATAAAGAAACTTTCGCCGCAAGATTACTATTTCGGGCGAGAATATAAATAGCTTAAAAGTACCGTTAAGGCCTGCTCAATAAATGGCGCAGTTCAGCGAAGCTGTCTCCCTGACTGTTGCAGGCAACGAAAGGACATCCGTGAGCGATACGGACAACAATTCCGCAAAGGATTTGGCCTCCCTGAAGCTAACTGAGCTGCGCGCAATGGCAGCACAGAAGGGATTGCGGGGAATTTCAGGTCTGCGCAAGGGCGATCTGATTGCCGCGATTACCACCGGCCAGGTTCCAGGCAAGGCTCCAGCCGCAGCCGCAGAAGATAAGCCAAAGGCACGCGCGACTAAGCGTGCCACCAAAGCTGCTCCTAAAGCAGAGCAGGACAATGCTGATTCCGCATCCGCGAATACCGAAGGTGCTCAGTCTGCGCAGAAATCCGCTGATAACAGCGAAGATACAGCGAAGGCTCCGGCTCGTCGTACCCGTCGTGTAGTCCGTTCAAATTCCACTGCACGCTCCGAGCAGCCAGAATCCAACGACGCTTCTGACCAGGATGCACAGGCATCTGGCAATGGTGATTCGGCCCAAAGCAAGGATGGCAGCGAGGACCACCGTTACGAGACCCGTTCGCAGGCTCGTCGTGCTCGCCGTAACCGCGCCCGCCATAATGATCATGGCGATAACCAGGATGATTCCCGCGAGGGCAACGAGGATTCCTCCAGCCAGGACGGCGACAATAGCGATAATAACGATCGCAATGACCGTAGCGACCGCAATGATCGTAATAACCGCGGCGGCCGTAATAACGATCGCAATAACGATCGTGGCGGCCGGAACAATAACCGCAATAATGATCGCAACGATAATCGCGACAACCGTGATGACAGCGATAATGATGGCGATGATAACCGCGGTGGTCGCAACAACAACCGCAACAATGATCGTAATAACGATCGTAGCGGCCGGAATAACAACCGCCACAATGATCGCAATGACAACCGCGATAACCGTAATAATGACGATGATGACAATGGTCGTCGCGGTCGTCGTGGACGTCGCAATCGCCGCAACCGTGGTGGCAATGATGGTCAGGGTGGCCACAACAACAACGACATGCAGATTCGCGAGGGCGATGAGCTACAGGCCGTTGGCGGCATCCTTGAGGTCGTTGATAATAACGTCGCATTCTTGCGTACCTCTGGTTACCGTGCGATGGGCCATGACGTCTTTGTGAATAATAACCTCGTGCGTCGTTTGGGCTTGCGCTCTGGTGACGCGGTGACAGGTCAGGTCAAGGTTGGCGGTGCAACGCACTCCCACGGCAATGGCCGCAACCGCCGTAAGTACAACCAACTGGTCCGCGTTGACACCGTCAATGGTTTGGAACCGGAGCAGGCAAAGAACCGTCCGGAGTTCAACAAGCTGACCCCGCTGTATCCAAATCAGCGTCTGCGTCTGGAGACCACTCCAAATGTTTTGACCACTCGTGTTATTGACCTGATTATGCCGATTGGTAAAGGTCAGCGTGCACTGATTGTGTCCCCACCAAAGGCGGGTAAGACCACAATCTTGCAGAACATCGCGAATGCTATCGCCACCAATAACCCTGAGTGCTACCTCATGGTTGTTCTGGTTGATGAGCGTCCGGAAGAAGTCACCGATATGCAGCGCTCCGTCAAGGGCGAGGTCATCGCGTCTACCTTCGACCGCCCGCCATCAGAGCACACCGCAGTAGCTGAATTGGCTATTGAGCGCGCAAAGCGTCTGGTTGAGCAAGGCAAGGATGTTGTGGTTCTGCTGGACTCCATCACCCGTCTGGGCCGTGCATACAATAACTCCTCACCAGCATCCGGCCGTATCCTGTCCGGTGGTGTGGATTCGAATGCGCTCTACCCACCAAAGCGTTTCTTGGGTGCTGCCCGAAACATCGAAGACGGTGGTTCTTTGACCATCATTGCAACCGCGATGGTTGAGACCGGTTCCACTGGTGACACGGTCATCTTCGAGGAATTCAAGGGCACCGGCAACGCAGAGCTCAAGCTGGATCGTTCGATCTCTGAGCGCCGCGTATTCCCAGCCGTTGACGTTAATCCTTCGGGCACCCGTAAGGATGAGCTGTTGCTGGTTCCGGAAGAAGCGAAGATCATGACCAAGCTTCGCCGTATCCTGTCTGGCATGGACTCACACCAGGCTATTGATCTACTGATTAAGCAGCTGAAGAAGACCAAGTCCAATGGTGAGCTGCTCATGGGCATTGCTACGTCTGCGCCGATGGTGGCAAGCATGGATGAAGAGGAATACTCCTAATGGCTAATCAAGTATCACTCGTTGATGACATTGTCTCTGAGTACCAGGGTATTGAGATGCAGATGGCTGATCCGGAGGTGGCTTCTGATCAGAACCAGTTCCGTAAGCTGTCCAAGCGCTATGCGGAGCTGCGTCCCATCATCGTGGTTAATAATGAGCTGACTCAGGCGCGCGAAGATCTTTCTGATGCGCAAGAAATGGCTTATGAGGACCATGAGTTCCAGGATGAAGCAGAGCGTCTCGAAGGCGTTGTTGTGGATTTGGAAGAAAAGCTCGCTGACCTATTGGCACCACGTGATGAGCATGATTCTGAAGACATCATCATGGAAATTAAAGCCGGTGCTGGCGGTGAAGAGGCGGCACTGTTCGCTGCGGACCTCGCCCGCATGTATGAGCGTTATGCCGATAAGGCTGGTTTTAATTGGGAAGTTCTGGGTCTGAATGAATCGGATCTGGGTGGTGTCAAGGACATGACCATTACGTTCAAGTCCAAGACTCCGTCCCGTGATGGCGCATGGTCTGTCTTTAAGTTCGAAGGCGGCGTGCACCGCGTCCAGCGTGTGCCGGTGACTGAGTCCCAGGGCCGCATCCAGACTTCTGCTGCTGGTGTCCTGGTGTACCCAGAACCTGATGAGGTTGAGTCCGTCAACATCGATGAAAAAGACCTGCGCGTTGACGTGTACCGTTCCTCCGGTAAGGGCGGTCAGGGTGTTAACACCACGGACTCCGCAGTTCGTTTGACCCACCTTCCAACCGGTTTGGTTGTGACCTGTCAGCGTGAGCGTTCGCAGATTCAGAACAAGGCGCGCGCGATGGTTGTTCTTCAGGCTCGCCTAGAGCAGATGGAGCGCGAGGCTCGTGAGGCTGAGGCAGGCGAGCAGCGTGCGTCCCAGGTCCGCACGATGGATCGATCTGAGCGCATCCGCACCTATAACTGGCCCGAGAACCGCATCACGGACCACCGCATTGGTTACAAGGCCAATAACCTGGATTCAGTGCTGGATGGTGACATGACGGGGCTGATTGAGGCTTTGCAGGCGCAAGAGCGCGCTGAGCGTATGGAATCTGAAGGCTAATTCGCCATAATGGTTACTTTTGATAAGGCGCTTCGCACTTTCGCGGAGCGCCTTCGCTCTTCCGGTATTGATTCTGCTGAGTGGGATGCCCGCATGCTTATGGCGCACGTCTTAGGCCTCGGCCACATGGACATTCCTCTTCATGCTGATGCCACACACCTTGAGGAGATCGATGCGTTGATTGCCCGACGCATGAATCGTGAGCCTTTGCAGCACATCATGGGCACGGCGCCCTTTGGGCCTTTGGACTTAAGCGTTGGTCCAGGTGTGTTCATTCCGCGCCCAGAGACTGAAACTCTCGCGGATTGGGCAGTGAATTTCCTCAATAAGCAGCACCCAAAAGGAGCTAAGCATGCACCCATAGTGGTGGATTTATGTTCCGGATCCGGTGCATTGGCTGCATATATTGCGCATTACCGGCCTGATGCCACGGTGTTTGCAGCAGAGCTTTCCGATTCCGCCCTGCCTTTCACCCGCAGCAATCTAGCAGGGTCCAATGTCAACGTCGTCCAAGCGGATGTGACAGCACCGGAGCTTCTTGACGTGCTTGCCGATGTCACAGGCGATGTAGACCTTATTGTCACCAATCCGCCTTATGTGCCAGAAGACCCGAACCTGGCACCCGAGGTCTATTTCGACCCGCATGAGGCAGTATTTTCGGGTGATGATGGCATGCAAACCATTGATGCCATGCTCCCGAATATAGTGACGCTGCTGAAACCCGGTGGGATGGTTGGCATTGAGCATGATGACAGCACTTCAGATGCCGTCCAGCAGGCGGCATTAGATGCCGGATTAGTCAATGTTCAGCCCTTGAGAGATTTGGCCGGTGCGGCTCGTTTCGTGCTTGCGGCCAAGCCGGTCTAGGCCGAGACACCTAGACCGGGTAAACGATGCCGCTATAGCGGTATATACCGAGCGAACCGGGGACAGGGTAGTAGGATGAGAGACCATATAACGGCCTTAAATCTGCACAAGAAGAATCTGCACAAAAAATTTAAGTACGTCAATTTAGTTGGGAGCACCACATGCAAGGAAAGATTTACGATTGCTCAGATGAGCAGCAGCGTGCGGAGGGCCTTGACCTTGCCGTCAAGGCAGCTAAGTCGGGGCGACTCATTGTTACCCCAACGGACACTGTTTATGGCTTGGGCTGTGACGCCTTTGACAATGATGCGGTAGCAAGCTTATTGGCGGCGAAACACCGTGGGCCAGACATGCCGGTGCCAGTGCTCATCGGCTCCTGGGATACGGCGAAGGGCCTAGTCCAGACCTTCAGTGACCAGATGAGAACTCTGACTGAGGCTTTTTGGCCAGGCGGGCTGTCAATTGTAGTTCCGCAGGCACCTTCTTTGCCATGGAATCTGGGGGATACTCGCGGCACGGTGATGCTACGTATGCCTTTGCACCCGATTGCGATTGAGCTACTGCGCGAAGTAGGCCCAATGGCTGTATCTTCTGCCAATATTTCTGGTCACGGCGCTCCAACCACCGCGATCGCGGCGAAGCAGCAGCTTGGAAAGTCTGTAGCTGTGTATCTGGATGGTGGCGAAGCGCCCATCGGTGAGCCATCTACCATTGTGGATCTTTCCGGCCCATGGCCATACTTGCTGCGCGAAGGCGCAATCTCTGCAGAGCGCATTGGTGAAGTTTTGGGCATGGACGCAGAGCGTTTGCGCACCCGTCCAGGTCAGCCTGGGCAGGCAAGCCAGAGCAATGGCGCAAACCATGTGCCTCAGAATGTTCAGCCACCACAGTCACAACGTCCGGACGGAACGCAGCCTGGAGTTCAATAATTCATGACTGGTGCTGGTGTACCGCTGCGCGAACTTGGATTGGTCATCCTCGTCGCAGCAGCCCTGACATATTTAGCAACCGGCTTTGTGCGGACCTATTTGGTGCGTACGGGTCGTGTTGCTGAGATTCGTCTCCGCGATAGTCACTCGCAACCCACCCCGCAATTGGGCGGAGTTGCGATGTTTACGGGATTTATCGCCGCGATCTTCTTGGCGCTGCAGCTCCCCGCGCTTACCCGCGGGTTCATGCCCGTTACCCCGGAGATTTCCGCCGTAATCTGGGCAGCATTTGCCATCGTGATTGTTGGCGTCATCGATGACCTCTATGAGCTCAGCGCACTTGTGAAACTAGCGGGGCAATTGGTGGCGGCCGCTTTGCTGAGCATCCTCGGTTTGTCATGGACGCTGCTTTTTATACCTTTTGGCGGCGGTACAACGGTACTACTGGATCAATTCCAGTCCTCACTCTTGACTACATTCGTAGCAGTGCTTTTGATCAACGCGATCAACTTCGTGGATGGTTTGGATGGACTAGCCGCGGGGCTGGGGTTGATTGCAGGTTGCGCAATTCTCATCTTCTCGTTGACGGTTCTTTATGACCAGGGTGGGGCAGTGTCTGCCTACCCACCGGCGATTATTTCCGCGGCACTCGTGGGAATGTGCTTAGGATTTTTGCCGCATAATTTTGAGCCCTCACGTATTTTTATGGGCGACTCGGGCGCCATGTTGATTGGTCTGCTGCTCGCGGCGGCCTCTACTTCGGCGTCGGGCAAGATTACGCAATCGCTCTATGGCACTGCCGATATGGTCGCGCTGGTCTCACCATTCATCGTGGTTACTGCAGCTGTTTTCATCCCAGTGCTCGACCTCGTCTGGGCTGTCATTCGACGTCTGTCTCAGGGCAAGTCTCCATTCGCCGCCGATAAGGCTCATATTCACCACCGGCTGCTGTCTTTGGGGCATACTCACCGCCGAACGGTCTTGGTGCTTTACCTGTGGGTCTCAGCCGTGGCTTTTGGCGCGGTTAGTTTCTCCATCGTGCCGCCAATAGCTGCTACCATCGCGACGATTGTTGCACTGCTTGTGGCCTTCGGTGTGACGCTCATTCCACTGCGGGCGGGGAAGTTGGGGACTCAGGCCAAGCCCGCTAGAGTTGTCCAACAAATAGACCCTGAATAAACCGCATCAATCCAGCGGAATCGGGGCGAAAGTATACGACCAGCCTGTAGTAGGATGTGCCAGCGTGAGTGAAACTTCAATAACCCCAAATAGCGGCGATGATGATGCCGGAAATGCGACCAGCAGCTTCGATGACCCACGTGTCCCGCTGCAACGCGCACTGCGCTTTGGCTCTATCGCACTAGCCATTATCACCGTCGTCTCATTGGCTGTATGGGGCGGTATGCGTGAACTGCCAGGAATCTGGGGTGTGCTCATTGGCGCAGCAATTGGCGGTGGCTTCGTTTTGATTACCGCCGCTTCAGTGCTCATAACCTCGAAGTCAACGCCGTCCACCACGATGGCTGTGGTCCTCGGTGGCTGGCTGCTCAAGGTTGTACTCTTGATTGTGGCCCTTATGATCATCCAGGGCATGGATTTCTATGACACGATGGCACTCTTTGTCACTGTCGTGCTTGCCTTGGTTGTTGTACTGGGGACTGAAGTGTGGGGCATCATCACGGCGCGAGTTACTTACGTGTCTGAAGTGCAGTAGTTCTGTCACAAGGTGCGCGTCTCAAGGGCGGGCTCAGGGAGGCGGGGATAGCGTTCAATCTTGGACGCCGTCCCCGCTTTTGATGTCCCAGACGATGTTCTGAGCGCGGCCGAATAAGTAGATTTGCGGGGTCAACTTTCGGGTGTAGGGGAGCGGACATTAATCTCGGAGGGAATTTCCACAAACCCGATAACCAATTGGAGTAAAAGTGACATCCGACTCATATTTTTGTCCGTGGGAAGAATGTCACTTAGCAGCGTTTATGCACGTTTTGGTGCATAAATGCGACCCATGGATCGATTTGGAAGCGGGGGTGATCGTCGGGGGTAAAAGTCTGGAAAATCGGAGATTCCAAAATAACTGTGATGAACCTTACTTGAACCTGGGAAACGGCAATGGACTGCGCAAACGTCTCGAAATTGGGATGAAAGTGGAAAAGGTGCATCGAAGGTTGGGGATTCGCTTCATTCGGGATCGGAAGAAGCCCATCTGAACTGATATTATTTCCTGCGGGTTACCGCGGAAGCGGCAAAAGTTATATTCGTGTCCTGCGAAATAGTTATGCCGTATCCCATTTACGGTGAATCCCTGTTACAACTTCGCTGATGTGCGACGGAGTCCGTAGTTGTGACAGAGAGTTTGAGACGTCCATCGCACCGTACGAATTCGACACTCGTACGGCCCGAACACGGGAGAGAACGCTGAGCGTTACAACATTGGCCATGAAGGGCAGCTTCCACGCGCCCGAACTGGACCCAGAATTTTTCCCGGGGCAATATTACGGCGACATCCTGTTTGACGATGTGTTGGGCGGATGGTTCGCACTTGATCGCATCATGTTGGTACGTCTGCTTATGGCGGCCATCTTGGTGCTTTTATTTATTGCAGCATTTAGGAACCCAAAGCTGGTTCCTAAGGGACTACAAAACGTCGCAGAATACGCGTTAGATTTCGTCCGTATTCATATCGCCGAGGACATTTTGGGGAAGAAGGAGGGTCGTCGCTTCTTGCCGTTGCTGGCGGCCATGTTCTTCGGAATCCTCTTCTGGAATGTTTCGACGATTATTCCGGGCCTGAATATCTCCGCGAACGCTCGTATTGGTATGCCAATCGTCTTGGCGGCCGCTGCTTACATCGCAATGGTGTACGCCGGTTCCAAGCGTTATGGCTTTGGTAAGTATGTGAAGTCTTCGGTGGTTATCCCTAACCTTCCGCCGGCGCTGCACCTGCTTGTCGTACCAATTGAGATTTTCTCGACTTTCATTTTGCGTCCCGTCACGCTGGCTATTCGTCTGATGGCGAACTTCCTTGCCGGCCACATCATTTTGGTTCTGCTGTACTCTGCCACGAACTTCTTCTTCTGGCAGCTCAACGGCTGGTCCTTAATGTCGGGCGTGACCTTGCTCGCAGCGGTTCTGTTTACGGTCTACGAGATCATCATCATCTTCCTGCAGGCATACATCTTTGCTCTGCTGACGGCGGTGTACATCGAGTTGTCACTTCACGCAGATTCGCACTAAAGGACGCCACCACGGCGTTCCAGTAATAAAACCCCAACTTCAAACCAACACCGACTTCGCCACTAAGAAAGTGTGGCGGAGAATTTTCGAAAGGGAACGACTTTCATGAACGACATTATCTTGGCTCAGGCAACCGAGACCTCCATCGATGGCCTTCAGTCCATCGGCTACGGTATCGCTACCATTGGCCCTGGCTTGGGTATCGGTATCCTCGTCGGTAAGACCGTTGAGGGCATGGCTCGTCAGCCTGAGATGGCTGGCCAGCTGCGTACCACCATGTTCCTGGGTATCGCCTTCGTTGAGGCACTTGCTCTTATCGGCCTGGTTGCAGGCTTCCTGTTCTAAAAAGCGCGCGTTAAAACCAAACCACCCTTTTTAAGACTGGAGACTTATGAACAACGTCTTTTTCTATCTTGCGGCGGAAGGAGAGGAATCCCTTCCATTGGAAGGCGGAAACTCTATCCTCCTCCCCAAGACATATGACATCGTCTGGTCTCTGATTCCGTTCATCATCATTCTGATCGTCTTCGCAATGTTTGTCATTCCGAAGTTCCAGGAATTGCTGCAAGAACGTGAAGACCGGATTGAGGGCGGCATCAAGCGCGCTGAAGCCCAGCAGGCTGAAGCAAAGGCCGCACTTGAGAAGTACAACGCACAGCTCGCTGATGCTCGCGCAGAGGCAGCTGAGATCCGTGAGCAGGCGCGTGAGCGCGGCAAGCAGATCGAGGCAGAGGCTAAGGCCCAGGCCGAGGAAGAAGCTCGCCGTATCGTCGCAGGTGGCGAAAAGCAGCTTGAAGCTTCCCGTGCACAGGTCGTATCCGAACTGCGCTCCGATATCGGACAGAACTCCATCAACCTGGCTGAGAAGCTGCTCGGCGGTGAACTCTCTGAGTCCACTAAGCAGTCTTCCACCATTGATAACTTCCTGTCTGAGCTCGACTCTGTGGCATCGGCCGGAAAGTAGGCAACTATGAAGGCAGCTAGCCGCGAATCGCTCGCATCCGCTCTTGAGTCCATGGATTCCATCCTGGCGGCTCAGTCGGGTGTTGCAGTATCCACTATGACCGGCATGGAACTGTTCGAGGTTGCCCAGATTTTGGGCGATGACCGCGAACTCCGTGGTGCGCTGATTGATGAATCCGCGTCAACCGATTCCCGTAAGAAGCTGGTTAATGACCTCTTCGGTGCAAAGGTTTCACCTGCAACCCTTCAGGTTGTAGAAAACGTTGCATCCTCCAAGTGGTCTTCCGCTCGGGAAATGGTTTCCGGACTGGTATCGCTGTCCCGTCGCGCACTATTGCGTGGCGCTGAGAGTGAAGGCCAGTTGGGTCAGGTTGAAGATGAACTCTTCCGTCTGTCCCGCATCCTGGACCGCGAGGGCGAACTCACCCAGCTGCTTTCTGACCGAGCTGCAGAACCTGCGCGCAAGCGCAAGTTGCTGGCAGATGTGCTCTACGGAAAGGTCACCAAGTTTACCGAGGCGCTCGCGCTTCAGGTAATCGACCGCCCAGAGCGCAACCCAATTGATGATGTTGCCCAACTGGCATCCGATGCAGCGCAGCTGCAAGGACGCACCGTGGCACATGTTGTCACTGCGGGTGAACTCAATGAAGGCCAGCAGGCAGTACTCGCCGAGAAGCTGGGCAAGATTTACGGTCGTGCGATGTCCATCCACTCTGAGGTTGACACCAGCCTCCTCGGTGGTATGACAATCCGCGTAGGCGATGAATTGATTGATGGTTCCACGGCAGGCAAGATTGCCCGCCTGCGTACCGCAATGAAGTAAACGACTACAACGACAGAATTGATTTAAGTAAGTGCTGGACGAATCTACCGAGAGTAGGAAGAACATGGCGGAGCTGACGATCTCCTCCGATGAGATCCGTAGCGCGATAGCGAACTACACCTCGAGCTACTCCGCGGAGGCCTCCCGTGAGGAGGTCGGCGTGGTCATTTCGGCAGCTGATGGTATTGCACAGGTTTCTGGCTTGCCTTCAGCTATGGCGAATGAGCTGCTCGAGTTCCCAGGCGGCGTAATCGGCGTCGCGCAGAACCTTGAAACCAACTCCATTGGTGTTGTTGTTCTTGGTAACTACGAGTCCCTCAAAGAAGGCGACCAAGTAAAGCGAACTGGAGAGGTTCTCTCCATTCCAGTGGGCGAGGAATTCCTCGGCCGCGTTATTAACCCATTGGGTCAGCCAATTGATGGCTTGGGCCCAATCGCTGGTGAAGAGGACCGCGTCCTCGAGCTGCAGGCACCTTCCGTGCTTCAGCGTCAGCCAGTTGAAGAGCCAATGCAGACCGGCATCAAGGCTATTGATGCTATGACCCCAATCGGTCGCGGTCAGCGTCAGCTCATCATTGGTGACCGTAAGACTGGTAAGACCGCAGTCTGCATCGACACCATCCTTAACCAGAAGGCTAACTGGGAATCTGGCGACAAGGATAAGCAGGTTCGCTGTATCTACGTCGCTATTGGTCAGAAGGGCTCCACCATTGCTGGTGTCCGCAAGACCCTTGAGGAGCAGGGCGCTCTGGAGTACACCACCATCGTGGCTGCTCCTGCATCCGACTCCGCAGGCTTCAAGTGGCTGGCGCCATTCTCCGGTGCTGCCCTTGGTCAGCACTGGATGTACCAGGGCAACCACGTCTTGGTCATCTATGATGACTTGACCAAGCAGGCTGAGGCTTACCGTGCGATTTCCCTGCTGCTGCGTCGCCCACCGGGCCGCGAAGCTTACCCAGGTGACGTCTTCTACCTGCACTCCCGTCTGCTGGAGCGTGCTGCAAAGCTCTCCGACGACATGGGCGCTGGTTCCTTGACCGCTCTGCCAATCATTGAGACCAAGGCGAATGACGTTTCTGCGTTCATTCCTACCAACGTTATTTCCATTACCGACGGCCAGGTCTTCCTGGAGTCCGACCTGTTCAACCAGGGCGTCCGTCCGGCAATTAACGTCGGTGTTTCCGTCTCCCGTGTTGGTGGTGCCGCACAGACTAAGGGTATGAAGAAGGTTGCAGGTAACCTGCGTCTTGACCTCGCTTCCTACCGTGATCTCCAGGGCTTCGCTGCCTTCGCTTCTGACCTGGACCCAGTGTCCAAGGCTCAACTTGAGCGCGGCGAGCGTCTGGTCGAGCTGCTGAAGCAGTCTGAGTCTTCTCCTCAGCCAGTCGAGTACCAGATGGTTTCCATCTTCTTGGCTGACTCTGGCGTCTTCGACGTCGTTCCCGTTGAAGACGTACGTCGCTTCGAAGCAGATCTGCAGGAGTACCTCGAGCAGAACACTCCTCAGGTCTACGAGCAGATTGCTGGCGGCAAGCCATTCTCCGATGAGTCCAAGGACGCATTGTTGGCTGCTGCTAAGGACTTCACTCCGACCTTCCGTACCACCGAGGGCCACAACTTGGGCACCGAAGCTCCAGTTGATCCTCTGGACGAAGGCGAAGTTAAGAAGACTGAGCTCACTGTCTCCCGTAAGACGGCTAAGTAAAGACCAATTGGTCTTAGCTGACACCGTTTAACTAGAAGAATAGAAGGGAGGAGCGAAAAACATGGCTAATCTTCGCGAACTACGCGACCGTATCCGGTCCGTAAACTCGACTAAGAAGATCACCAAGGCTCAGGAGCTCATTGCGACTTCACGCATTACCAAAGCCCAAGGCAAGGTAGAAGCGGCACAGCCGTATGCAAACGAGATGACCAGTATGATGAATCGTCTCGCGTCTGCAAGCTCGTTGGATCACCCAATGCTGCGTCACCGTGAGAACGGTAACGTTGCTGCCATTCTCGTGGTCACCTCAGACCGCGGTATGTGTGGTGGTTACAACAACAACGTCTTTAAGAAGGCAGCTGAACTCGAAGAACTTCTTCGTGGCCAGGGCTTTGATGTTGTTCGCTACGTAACTGGTGGTAAGGGCGTCGGCTACTACAGCTTCCGTGAAAAGGAAATTGTTGGCAGCTGGACTGGTTTCTCTCAGGATCCAAACTGGGAAGCTACCCACGACGTTCGTCACCACTTGATCGATGGCTTTATTGCCGGCTCCGAAGGCACCACTGCAGCTCGTGAGGGCTTGCACGCGGAAGGTGAAGGCCAGCCTGTACGTGGTTTCGACCAGGTACATGTTGTCTACACCGAGTTTGAATCCATGTTGGTTCAGACCCCACGTGCGCACCAGTTGTTGCCGATTGAACCGGTAATTAAGGAAGAGGAACTTCACCTGGGCGACTCTGCATTGGGCGATAGTGCTGATGAGCAACTATCGGCTGATTATGAGTTTGAACCGGATGCAGACACCCTGCTGGAGGCTCTGATGCCTCAGTACGTGTCCCGTATCCTTTTCTCCATGTTCTTGGAGGCTTCCGCTTCCGAGTCCGCAGCTCGTCGAACTGCAATGAAATCTGCTACTGATAACGCTAATGAGTTGGTTAAGGACTTGTCCCGTGTTGCCAACCAGGCTCGTCAGGCGCAGATTACCCAGGAAATCACAGAAATCGTCGGTGGCGCTGGCGCGCTCGCCGAAAGCGCAGAAAGTGACTAGATTATGACTTCAGCTCTGCAAGAGCAGAACACACAGTCGTCGGCAGTTGCCGGCCGTGTGGTGCGTGTCATCGGTCCGGTCGTCGACGTGGAGTTCCCGCGTGGCGGACTACCGGCACTGTACAACGCACTGACCGTCGAGATTAACCTCGAGGCTGTTGCACGTACTATTACCCTTGAGGTTGCACAGCACCTCGGCGACAACTTGGTTCGTGCCGTTTCCATGGCACCTACCGACGGCCTCGTTCGTGGCGCAGCTGTCAACGACACTCAGAAGCCAATCTCCGTGCCAGTCGGCGATGTTGTTAAGGGCCACGTCTTTAACGCATTGGGCGACTGCTTGGATGAGCCAGGCCTGGGTCGCGATGGCGAGCAGTGGGGTATCCACCGCGAACCACCAGCATTCGACCAGCTCGAAGGCAAGACCGAAATCCTCGAAACCGGCATTAAGGTTATTGACCTGCTGACCCCTTACGTTAAGGGCGGCAAGATTGGCCTCTTCGGCGGCGCAGGTGTGGGTAAGACCGTTCTTATCCAGGAGATGATTACTCGTATCGCACGCGAGTTCTCCGGTACCTCCGTCTTCGCAGGTGTTGGTGAGCGTACCCGTGAGGGCACCGACCTGTTCCTGGAAATGGAAGAAATGGGCGTACTGCAGGACACCGCCCTCGTGTTCGGCCAGATGGACGAACCACCAGGAGTTCGTATGCGCGTGGCTCTGTCCGGCCTGACCATGGCGGAGTACTTCCGCGATGTTCAGAACCAGGACGTGCTGCTGTTCATCGATAACATCTTCCGTTTCACCCAGGCAGGTTCCGAGGTCTCGACCCTTCTGGGTCGTATGCCTTCCGCTGTGGGCTACCAGCCAACCCTGGCTGATGAGATGGGTGTTCTTCAGGAGCGCATTACCTCGACCAAGGGCAAGTCGATTACCTCTCTGCAGGCCGTTTACGTTCCTGCGGATGACTACACCGACCCAGCTCCAGCGACCACCTTCGCTCACTTGGATGCAACCACCGAGCTTGACCGTGCAATTGCTTCTAAGGGTATCTACCCAGCAGTGAACCCTCTGACCTCGACTTCTCGTATTCTCGAGCCTTCGATCGTTGGTGAGCGTCACTACGCTGTTGCACAGCGCGTGATCAACATTCTGCAGAAGAACAAGGAACTCCAGGACATCATCGCCATCCTTGGTATGGACGAGCTTTCTGAAGAGGACAAGATTACCGTTCAGCGCGCACGTCGCCTCGAGCGTTTCTTGGGCCAGAACTTCTTCGTTGCAGAAAAGTTCACCGGTCTGCCAGGTTCTTACGTTCCTTTGACCGACACCATCGATGCTTTCGAGCGCATTTGCGACGGCGAATTCGACCACTACCCAGAGCAGGCATTCAACGGCCTGGGTGGCTTGGACGACGTCGAAGCAGCGTACAAGAAGCTGACTGAGAAGTAGGGAGAGGCACATGGCTGACATCACCGTGGAACTGGTAGCTGTAGAGCGCATGCTGTGGTCTGGTAAGGCCACCATCATTTCCGCAGAAACCACCGAGGGTGAGATCGGCGTGCTTCCGGGTCACGAACCAATGCTTGGCCAACTGGCTGAGAATTGTGTAGTTACCTTCCGCCCAGTCGACGGCGACCGCAAGGTTGCCGCTGTACAGGGTGGCTTCCTCTCCGTTTCCACCGAGAAGATCACCGTATTGGCTGACTGGGCTGTTTGGGCAGATGAGGTTGATGAATCTCAGGCTCAAGACGACGCCGCGTCATCTGATGCATTGGTTGCTTCCCGTGGACAGGCAGCACTTCGCGCCTTGGCTCGTTCCCGCGAAAACTAATTCGCATCATGAGCATTCGGAGATAAAGGGCAGCAAGTAACCGCCCTTCCTCTCTCACTTGAAAGGCACCCCGCCTCGGCGGGGTGCCTTTTGCTATGCCCAAAACTTGCCTTTGTGACAAAGCCAGCGCATTCATATCCTGCGTGAACCTCCACTCGTCATCATCCAAATGGTTCATTGTGAGTATCAGTGCGGCTTCTGTAGACTGTTTAAACAACTTGGAAGATTAATTGAACCGCTTCGCAGGCAGTTTGGTTGAGGCAGTTCATGGCAGAACTAGGTCCTTCTCCTGAGCGTGCTGTGGTGTGGTGAGGTTTGAGAAGGGAAGTACGGGATTAATGAGCGTAGGTTCAGTCCTCCTGTGGGCGCTAGTTATTATTGCCATTTTGTGCATATTCTCGGCAGCACTGCGCTTTTTCACTCTGCGTTCTCGCGGGACTTCTGTTCTTCTACGCAAGCTTCCGGCCAAGGATTACCACGGTTGGCGTCACGGCGTGCTCCGCTACAAGGGCGAACTCGTGGAATACTTCAAGCTGCGCTCTATTTCTCCCATGGCCGACTCAACTTTTAACCGCCTCGACATCGAGATGCTGGACACCCGTCCGGTTGATGATGCCGAGGCCGCTTTCATTTCTGATGACCACGTAGCGCTGCGTTTTGTGGTCAAGGGCGTGGAATATGAAATCGCATTGACTCAACACGCACTCATGGCTTTCGGCGCTTGGGTTGAGGCTTCACCCTCACAGCGTCAGGAGCGAATTGACTTCCGCCGCCTGCGTGACCGGGCTCAGCGTCCACGCGGAACGAATATGCCTTATGATCCGAATACTTGGACTGGCTATAGCAGCAATTAGTTTTCGGCCCTTTGTGCGCGCTAATTTTTGCTCACCGCGTTAGTCCGCATAATGTAGAGGGCATGCGTTTAGTCATCGCCCGTTGCTCCGTCGACTACGTCGGACGTTTGGATGCCCACCTTCCCATGGCAGACCGCCTGCTTCTATTGAAAGCAGACGGTTCTATTTCTGTGCATGCAGATGATCGGGCGTATAAGCCGCTCAACTGGATGACTCCACCGTGCAGCTTTGAGGAATCCGAGATCACCGATATCGATGGTGAAGCCACTGGTGAATTCTTGTGGCTGGTGGAGAATAAGAAGGGTGATCAGCTGCGCATCACCATTGAAGAGATTCACCAAGACATCACTGCCGAACTGGGCGAGGATCCAGGCTTAGTGAAGGACGGCGTCGAAGCCCATCTCCAGGAGCTACTGGCTGAGCACATCACCACCTTGGGCAAGGGCTACACCTTGGTACGTCGCGAGTACCCAACTGCGATCGGCCCAGTGGATATCATGGCCCAAGACGAGAAGAAGGGCTACGTCGCTGTTGAAATCAAACGCCGTGGTGAGATTGACGGCGTAGAGCAGTTGACCCGCTACCTGGAATTGCTCAACCGCGATGATGTTTTGGCACCGGTTTCTGGTGTCTTCGCAGCCCAAGAGATCAAACCTCAGGCACGTACTTTGGCAGAAGACCGTGGTATTCGCTGTGTCATCTTGGATTACCAAGAGCTACGCGGCATCGAGTCCAACGAGCTGCGTCTTTTCTAGGAACCAGGGGAGAAGGCCACAGCTTTATGGCGCGTAAGAACCGCCGCCAACGTACCGAACCTCGTGCCTTGCCACGGGATGCCGCAGTATTCTTCGGCGCTAGTACGGTCGATGGTCCTTCCTGGGATTTTGGTAGGCCCTACATCGTGCGTCAGGTGGGCGCGGCAGGCGCAACCAAAAATTACGTCTGTCCTGGTTGCAATCAAACGATCTTCCCAGGAATGTCACATATCGTGGCATGGCCAAAAGAGGGCGGCGGGCAAGTTGAAGAGCGCCGTCATTGGCATACCCGTTGCTGGGATCATCGATAGTTCGCTCCACAGCTGTTGCGGGTGAGGGGCTAGAATGGTCTGCATGATTGTTGCATTTTCCGTTGCGCCCACCATTACCAGTAATCCTGCCGCAGAGATGTCAGAGGCAGTTGCTGAAGCCGTCCGCGTTGTCCGTAATTCGGGTCTCCCACATGAAACCAATGCCATGTTTACGCTCATTGAGGGCGAATGGGATGAGGTCTTCGCAGTTATTAAGGAAGCAACCGCAGCTGTCGAGAAGGTGTCACCACGTACTTCTTTGGTGATTAAGGCAGATATTCGCCCCGGCTACACAGACCGTATTCGTGGCAAGGTCGACGCAATCGATAAGCATCTTGGTCCAGATACTTCTGAGAACCAGCTCTAAGCAAGAAGCATTCTGCGAATTAACGCGGTTTAGATAAAAATCCAGTAGAAATACTTAAGAAGGAGCAATCGAGTTCAATGACTAACCCGAATTCTGGATATGTCGGTGGCGCGCTAGATCTGAGCAAGGTCAAGGCGCAAGCTGAGGCGCGAGAGGCCGCCAAGAATCAAGCATCTGCACCTGGTCAGGTTGGTGGTATTGCGCCATTTTTCGAGGTAACCGATGCCAATTTCGAAAATGAGGTGGTGCGCCGTTCCACGCAGGTACCAGTCATCGCGGTTATCGGTACCTCGCGTTCGCAGGCTTCGGAACAACTGAAGACGGATTTCCAGGAGCTTGCAGCCCAGGGCGGTTTGAAGTTCATCGTTGGCTACATCGATGCCGATACTTTCCCGCAAATTGTGCAGGTTTTCGGCGTCCAGCAGCTTCCTACCGTAGTTGCCATTGGTGCTGGCCAACCGCTGACTAATTTTGAAGGCGGGCAGCCTAAGGAAGCACTGCAGCAGTGGGTTGATGCACTCGTTGAGCAGATTGGCCCCAAGCTCAAAGGTTTGGATGCCGAGGATATGCCTACTGAGGAAGCAGCAGAAGAAGTCGAGGATCCACGCCTGAGTGATGCTGAGGCTAAGCTCAACGCCGGTGATTTCGATGGCGCGATGGCCGTCTATGACCAGATTCTGGCCGATGACCCGAATAACGCTGATATCAAGCAGGCACGTAATACCACGATGTTGCTGAAGCGTCTCGACCCAGCAAACCGTACTGAGGATCCCATTGCCGCGGCGCAGCAGGCGCCAGAAGATATCGAGAAGCAATTCACTGCTGCCGATGCCGAGATCGTCGCCGGCAGCCCAGATTCCGCATTCGACCGTCTCATAACTTTGATTGCTGGCAATGTGGCGGGTGAGAAGGAGAAAGTTCGCGATAGGCTGTTGGAGCTTTTCCAGCTTTTCGACGCCGGCGATCCGCGTGTTCTCACTGCGCGCACCAAGCTCGCAAGCTCGCTCTACTAAGGAGCATTCAGAAGCGTCCCTTCACTAGTAAAGGATTGGGTGCGATATGAAATGAACCCTGTGTCAGCGTGACCTTCATGGTCAGCTGACACAGGGTTTTTCTGTGGAGACGTTACTTATCTCAACCAAGCCCTATTTCTTGAGCTGGTACCACTGCACGGAATTGGCTGGGATGTGTAGATTCACGTGATTGTCTGTGGAGGTGACTTCCTTGGCTAATGGGTTGCTGGCGCCTTCATAGATGCCATCATCGGTGTTGAGGATGAGCTCCCAAGTGCCGTCTTCCGGTACCCACAATTGGTAGGCCGGCTGCGAAGAACCCGAAAAGTTGCACGCGGCCAAAATTGCGTCGCCGTTGGTGCCGTAGCGGACATAGCCGAGGATAGAGTTACTGTGGTCATCAGCCTTGACCCATTGGAATCCGTCCTGGCTGAAGTCCTGGGACCAGAGTGCTGGATGCGCGCGGTAAGTGAGGTTTAAATCGCGCACTAAGCGCTTGATGCCGTGGTGGTACTCAGAGCCCCAGCCGTCCAGGTTGGACCAATCTACGGAGTATCCTTCAGACCATTCGGTGGTCTGACCGAATTCACAACCCATAAACATGAGCTTTTTGCCCGGGTGGCTGAACATATAGCCGAAGAGCGCACGTACGCCGGCGGCCTTATTCCAGTCATCACCGGGCATACGCGTCCACAACGTGCCCTTGCCATGAACGACCTCGTCATGGCTAAAGGGCAGCATGTAGCGCTCAGAATAGGCATAGACCATAGAGAAGGTCAGCTCATTGTGGTGGTAGCTGCGGTGGATGGGGTCATGGCCGAAGTACTCGAGAGTGTCATTCATCCAACCCATATTCCACTTCAGGTTAAAGCCCAGCCCGCCGTCTTCGGTGGACTTAGTAACGCCTGGCCAGGAGGTGGATTCTTCAGCGATGGTGAGTACACCTGGGTGGTGGCGGTGCAGGGTAGCGTTGGTTTCCTGCAGGAATTGTACGGCCTCCAGGTTCTCACGCCCGCCATATTGGTTCGGCAACCAATCCTCACGCGAGTAGTCCAGGTACAGCATAGATGCGACAGCATCAACGCGCAGGCCATCGATGTGGAACTCTTCGGCCCAGTACAAGGCATTTGCGACGAGGAAGTTGCGAACCTCATGGCGTCCGAAATCAAAGACATACGTGCCCCAGTCGCTTTGCTCGCCGCGGCGTGGATCCGGGTGCTCATAGCAGGCCTGGCCATCGAATTTACCCAGTGAGAAAGAATCCTTAGGAAAGTGTGCGGGGACCCAGTCCACGATGACACCAATGCCCGCAGCGTGGAGCGCATCAATCAGGGAGCGTAAGTCATCTGGGTCGCCCCAACGCGCACTCGGCGCGTAGTAGCCAGAAACCTGATAACCCCAGGAACCGCCAAAAGGATGCTCAGCGACGGGCATGAGCTCTACGTGGGTATAGCCGTGCTCCAACAGGTAAGGAATGAGCTCTTCACGCAGAGTGGCGTAGTTAGAGCCCTGCTTCCAGGAACCCACGTGGACTTCGTACACGCTCATCGGCACGTTGAGATCGCTCGTGCGATTGTTCATCCACTCGGT
The DNA here is from genome assembly GCF_043673995.1 of Corynebacterium sp. L4757. Lineage (NCBI taxonomy): Bacteria > Bacillati > Actinomycetota > Actinomycetes > Mycobacteriales > Corynebacteriaceae > Corynebacterium > Corynebacterium sp. L4757. The sequence continues at coordinate 191,947 of NZ_JBIMEN010000004.1, forward strand.
GTCCTGCCATTCATAGGATGATTCTTCGATCACCGAGGCGGTCTCTGGTGGAGCTAGGGTTTTGCGGGCCATCGGGTCGGCTTTATCAATCCGGTGGCCTTCCTTGGTTTGAATAGCGAATTTATAGCGCTCGCCCGCACCGATTCCCGGGATGAATACTTCCCAGATGCCTGTTGAGCCCAGCGAGCGCATAGGGTACTGCGAAGCATTCCATCCACAGAAGTCACCGACAACTGAGACACCTTCCGCATTCGGTGCCCACACCGAAAAGGCCGTACCGGTAATCTCACCTAGTTCAGAGTCATAGGTTTTAATGTTCGCGCCCATGACATCCCACAGGCGCTCATGCCGGCCTTCAGAAATCAGGTGCAGGTCTAAAGAGCCCAGGGTGGGCAGGAATCGGTATCCATCAGCGACATCACGTGGCGGCTGCGCAGGATAGGTAATCCGCAGGCGGTAATCCACGTTGTCTTCCAATTCGGCGAAGAAGATATCATCACCGATGTTGCGCATCGGGAGAACCTCTGAAGCTGTCACCAACTCCACGCGCTCAGCACCAGGGCGGCGGGTATGAACGGTGCCGTCATGCCAGCCATAGAAACCATGCGGATCATAGTGGCGGCACTGGTTGAGGAGACGGAGGTCATCTGCAGGAATGCTCATGTTTTAAACGTTACCTTTATACAGGGGTATGGAATTGGCGAGAGGGAAATTGCATGTGCTTAAGCGCGGTAGTCATTGACCTTGCGCCATGACAGGCGCTCGCGACGGGAAGCTTCAACCTCTGGCAGCACAAAGATGTGCGCAACATCGCGCAGGGGTTCGAGGCGTACGAAGTTTCGCTCGGACCATTCATAGCTGGCACCGGAAATCTGGTCATGGACGACATAGGACTCACCAGGTTCCATACCGATTGCCTCATAATCAATGGTGACGGTTGCTTCTTGGGCGTTGCGAGGATCCAAATTTACAACGGTCAAAACAACGTTGCCTGTGGTGGAATCTGCCTTGGAATATGCCAGCACATTCGGGTTATCTGCATTATGGAAGTGCAGGTTGCGCAGCTGCTGCAGGGCAGGGTTATCCCGGCGAATCATGTTTAGGCTGCGAATGAAGGCCTCTAAAGAGTCCCCGGAGTTGACGGCAGCCTGGAAATCGCGTGGGCGCAGCTCATACTTTTCTGAGTCCATGTATTCTTCGCTGCCAGGTTTGACCGGTACGTGCTCGTAGAGCTCAAAGCCCGAGTACACACCCCACAACGGGGACATGGTGGAAGCAAGTACTGCACGAATCGCGAACATTGCGCGGCCACCGGTCTGCAATGACTCATGCAAAATATCCGGGGTATTGACAAAGAGGTTCGGGCGGCAGAAATCAGCCTGCAATGCGTGTTCCGTAGCGAACTCGATGAGCTCATCCTTGGTGGTTTTCCACGTGAAATAGGAATAAGATTGCGAGAACCCATTCTTTGCCAAGCCGTAGAGACGGGCTTGGCGGGTAAAGGCTTCCGCCAAGAAGATGACGCCCGGGTGAGTGGCATGCACCTTAGAGATCAACCATGACCAGAAATTGGTCGGTTTCGTGTGTGGGTTATCCACGCGGAAAGTACTTACGCCTGCCTCTACCCAGTGCATGACCACCTGGTAGATCTCTTCATAGATCTTCTCAGGCGCGTTATCAAAGTTAATGGGGTAGATGTCCTGGTACTTCTTCGGTGGGTTTTCAGCATAGGCGATGGTGCCATCTGCCAACACAGTGAAGTACTCCGGATTGCTCTTGGCCCACGGATGATCAGGGGAGGCCTGCAGCGCCAAGTCCAGGGCGATTTCAAGTCTCAGATCATTAGCGCGGATCACCAGTTCCTTGAACTCCTCCAAGGTGCCCAGCTCCGGATGGGTCTTGGTGTGGTCTTGAATAGCCCACGGGGAGCCGACATCGCCTTCTTCGGGGGTCAGCGTATTATTTTTGCCCTTGCGGTGAACCTCACCAATGGGGTGGATTGGTGGAAAGTAGACGGTGTCAAAGCCCATGGCTGCTACGCGCTCTAATGCTTCTGCGGTGGTAGCAAAGGTGCCATGCACTGGGTTGCCGTCCTCATCGCGTCCACCTGTGGAGCGTGGGAAAAGCTCATACCAAGAATTAAATAGTGCCTGTGGGCGCTCCACGAGTACTTCCTGAGTAGGGCCTTCAGTCAGCATTTCACGGAAGGGATGGCGGCGCAGGATATCTAAGGTGGAATCAGCTAATGCCAGCTCGACGCGCTCTTCCACAGTGGCCGTGCGGTCATCCAGATTGACGCCCGCGCGCAGCAATGTCCGGCTCTCTGGTCCATCAATCGCTAAGCCTGCGCGTGCATAAAGATTCGAACCATGTGCTAAGTCATTAGCTAATTCATCTGCATCTTGGCCAGCAGCCATCTTCTTTTCTACGGCATTGCGCCAGGTGGACAGTGGATCCGACCAGGCGTCAACGCGATAAGCCCAGGTGCCTTCAGTGCCCGGCGTGAAGACACCATGCACGCGGTCAGGATTGAAAGGATCGACGCTCATGGTGGTGCTGGAAACCATTTGTGGGTTGGCAGTGGACCACACTGTCAGTGTTGCTGCGATGGCATCATGGCCTTCGCGCCACACCAGGGCGGTCACGGGCACTACTTCTCCAACAACTGCTTTGACCGGCAATGCCCCATTGTCAATGCGGGGCCGAACGTCATCTATCCCAAGGCGCTGAGTCATGAAACTCAGATTAGTCGAGCTGTGTCAGTTTCACCGGGCAACGTGAAATTAGGACACAATGGAAGATGTGAACGCACCTATTTCTCAGACCCCAGGATCGAACTCTTCTTCCGCTGCTGCCTCATCGGCTGCACGTGGCCAGGGCGTGAGCCCGCAGGCAGGTATGCCGGAGCAGCCTTTAGAGACCCACGATGACTTGCTGATTGATTTCCGTGGCGTCGAACTTCGCCGCGGCGGCAACACGCTGGTGGGACCGGTGGACTGGCAGGTGGAATTAGATGAGCGCTGGGTCGTGATTGGCCCTAATGGTGCTGGTAAGACCTCATTGGTGCGCATGGCGGCAGCAGAAGAGTTTCCTTCAAAGGGCACGGCCTTTTTGATGGGTGAGCGCATTGGTAAGACCGATATGCGTGACCTGCGCGCAGTTATCGGTATGTCCTCGGCAGCAGTGCAGCACCGGATTCCGGATAATGAGGTTGTTAATGACTTGGTTATTTCCGCCGGTTATGCGGTGCTCGGTAGGTGGCGCGAAGAATATGAAAATATGGACTTCGATCGTGCTGATGTCATCTTGGAGCAGGTAGGCGCAGCCCACCTGGCTGAGCGCACCTGGGGGACCCTGTCTGAGGGTGAACGCAAGCGCGTTATCCTCGCGCGCGCCCTGATGTCTGACCCAGAATTGCTCATTTTGGATGAGCCGACCGCCGGTATGGACTTAGGTGGACGCGAGGATCTGGTGGGCTACTTAGGTGATTTGGCCATGGACCCGGATGCCCCAGCTATCGTGATGATTACCCACCACGTGGAAGAAATCCCTTATGGCTTTACCCACGCCATGATTTTGGATGAAGGTGAGGTCATTGCCAAGGGACTGATTAATTCGGTGATGACTTCTGACAATCTCTCCAAGGCTTTCCACCAGCCAATCCAAGTGGACCGCATTGGGGACCGCTACTTTGCCCGCCGGAATCGTTCCGCACGAACCAGCCACCGCAAGTAATAGCTCCCTCCACAAAGGGGGTTATATCCTCCGTAAAAGGGGCTAGAACGTGTCTTCAGTCGGTGTGGGTTGGTGCAAGGACGTACGATTAAAGGCAAATGAGCGAAACAGATAAAGATCTGAGTAGAGCTCACATAGACCCAGCTCAGATCGATGCGATTGATGCTGCCGAAACCACGGGGTTTAACGGCGGCAGGATGGCAGCGACCGTCCTGCTGATTCGTGACGGTAAAAACGGACTAGAGGTCTGGGTCCAAGAACGAGTGTCCACCATGGTGAACTATCCCGGTCACGTGGTCTTTCCTGGCGGCGGCGTGGATAAGCGTGACTTCCCACCCCGTTCCTGGGATTCCGGTGAGCTGTGGGCGGGCCGTTCGGTGGTCGCGATGGCAAGGCGCATGGGCGTGACTAAATATAAAGCGCACGCTCTGGTATTTGCAGCAGCCCGTGAGCTTTTTGAAGAAGCTGGCACGCTCTTAGCCATCAAAGACGATAATCACATTGATGATGCCACTCCGTACCACGATTTCCGCGAGAAGCTCGAGTCTCATGAAGTCTCTTTTACAGACTTTCTCGCGGAGCATTCCATGCGCGTGGATTCAGACTTGCTCATCCCATGGGCCAGGTGGGTTGGCTCATCCGGTGCCAAGAACTGGTTTGATACATTCTTCTTCCTCGCGCTATTGCCTGAGGGCCAAAACCCCGATGGCAATACCGGTGAGGCCGATGATGCGAACTGGTTTCCGCCGCAATTGCTCCTCGATGGTTGGAAAGCTGGCCTCGTGCGCCTCGTCGTGCCGACCTGGGCGCAGATTAAGCGCCTCGCCCAATACAACTCCGTTGCCGAAGTCCAAGATGCAGCATCACTATCTGATACCCGCCCGGTAATTGGCGACCCGCGAGATGATCCCCGCTACTATGACTTTTTCAGCACTACACCGATTGATCGGATTTCATGGCGTACACCTTAAACGACATTGAGTTCCTGGCTACCCAACAGGAAGATATCGCGCGCACCTCCGCATCTTTGGAATTAACCAAGGCCTCGACCCTGAGCGACATGGAGACTCTTCGCGCACACTTCGGCGAGCACTCCCGTGCCGTCGCCGAGCTCGTCACCGCGCGCCGAGCAGGGCAGCGCACCCACAAGTTCCGGGGTGTCAGCATAAAAGCTGAACACCCAGAGGAGTCTGGACGCTGGTTGGTGGATACTGACTCCGTGCAGCAGGCCACCGCGGCGCCGGTGGCGAATTATCGCGCGAGCATGCTGCAGGCAGCGGGGGTGACGTTGGTGCATGATGTGACCTGCTCCGTCGGATTTGAGGGTGCCGCCATCACGCGCAAAGGGATTGAGTATTTGGGCAGTGACATTGATGTCGCACGCTTGTCGATGGCACGCCGCAACGTCCCCCGCGCCTTCTTCATCCGCGCTGATGCCCTGACGCAGACCTCCACCGCAGAGGTCATTCTGGCGGATCCCGCGCGCCGTGCTGGAGGAAGAAGGATCGCAGCGCCCGAGGACCTATTGCCACCGCTGCCGGATTTGATGGATACGCACCACGGTAAGCAGATGGTTATTAAATGCGCGCCGGGGTTGGACTATTCCTCCTGGGAAGGCGGGGTCATGGTGACGTCCCTGGATGGTGGAGTGAAAGAAGCCTGTCTCTTTAGCCCGGAGATCCTTAACCGTCGCCGCGCGGTGATACTCACCGCCCAGGGCGAGGTGGATGTCCTTGACGAGTATGACGGCGAGCGCGCGGAGCTACCCGAAGCAGGGGAGTTATCCACCTTCATCATCGACCCCGATGGTGCGGTCGTGCGCGCCGGGCTGGTCAAAGACTACGCCGCGCGTGAGGGCCTGTGGCAGATCGATGACCGCATCGCTTATCTGACCGGCCCGCAGATTCCGGCAGGGCAGTCTGGGTTTGAATTCATTGAAGAAGTACCAATCAAAAAGCTGAAAGCGGCACTGGCAAGCCATGATTGCGGCAGCCTAGAAATCCTCGTGCGCGGGGTTGATATGGACCCTGACCAGCTGCGAAAGAAGCTGAAACTGCGCGGGGCGAGGTCGATGGCGGTGGTGATCACGCGCATCGGCAAGCGTGGCGTCGCGCTGATTTGTGGCGCACGGCAATGGGGATAAAGCGTGATACGTGAAACCAAACTAGTTCTAAAGTAGTAAAGCCTATTACTATGGACAGTTGAATGAATTTCGCAATGATTTTATGAGCTAATAGAGAAAGGTGAACGCCTAATGCCCACCATCGTGGCACTGGTTAAACACGTTCCTGATACGTGGTCGACTAAGACCCTGGAAGCTGACCACACCCTAGACCGTGAATCCGTTGACAATATGCTCGATGAGATCAACGAATTCTCCGTCGAACAGGCCCTGCGTATTAAGGGCGATGATTCTGCGAACCAAGTCATCGCGCTGACCGTGGGACCGGCATCAGCTGATGAAGCATTGCGCAAGGCGTTGGCCATGGGTGCTGATGATGCAGTGCACGTGCAAGATGATGCACTCGCTGGCTCTGATGCTTTGGCCACCACCTGGGCTATTCACAATGCTCTCAATGCCATTGCAGCTAAGTTCGGCAGCGTTGACCTAGTGGTCATGGGTAATTCCGCATCGGATGCAGGCACCGGCTTGCTCGCTGGCATGCTGGCGGAATACCGTCAGACGCCAGCTTTGACCAATGTCACCGGCGTGAGCCTGGATGGCGATAAGGTCAACGGCAAGCGCGAAGACGCCGCTGGCCAGTGGGAACTTTCTGCGACCCTGCCTGCGATTGTGTCTGTTACCGATAAGGCTGACCAGCCCCGTTTCCCGAACTTCAAGGGACTCATGGCCGCGAAGAAGCATGACGTCACCGTCTGGTCTATCGCAGATATCAATGTGGATGCAGCCAATGTTGGCCTGGCGGCATCGACTACCGCTGTGACCGCCGCGCAGGAGCGCCCGGCGCGCACCGCGGGTGAAGTTATTGACTCTGGCAGCCCTGAGGAGATGGCGGCGAAGGTCGCTGACTACTTGGCATCGAAGAACCTTATTTAGGAGATAGAAGTGTCACACGTATACGTACTTATTGAGCACGATGCCGGCCAGCTCAACCCAGTGAGCGCCGAGCTGCTGACCGCCGCACGCCCTTTGGGCGCGGTCTCGGCCGTAGTTGTTGGCGGCCACGCTGAGGAGCTGGCTCCTGAGCTGGCGAAGTTCGGTGCTGTCCAGGTGGTTAATGCCACCGCCGCTGATTATGACGCGCGTTTGATTACCCCTGAGGTAGATGCCCTTCAGGCACTTGGTCAGGCGAACCCCGCGCCGATTCTCATCGCTGCAACGCCGAAGGGCAATGAGATTGCTGGCCGTTTGGCTGCACGACTGGCTTCTGGCGTGCTGTCGAATGTGTCCGCTATCAATGCGGATAAGTCTGCGACCTTGTCCATCTTTGGTGGCGCCATCGACACCACCGCGCAGGCGCATGGCAATTGCCCGATTTACACCCTGCAGCCAGGTGCCGTGGCACCAGTTGAGCAGGCCGTGGAAACCCAGCTGGCGCCAATGCCTCTGCCAGCAGCGACTGAGCGCGACGTGCAGGTTACCGGCTTTACCCCGGCTGTGAAGTCCGCTCGTCCTGAGCTGGGCACCGCCAAGGTGGTTGTGGCTGGTGGCCGCGGCGTGGGTAATGAATTTGCCGGCGTTGTGGAGCCGCTTGCCGATGCCCTCTCGGCCGCCGTTGGCGCCACCCGTGATGCCGTGGATGAAGGCTGGTACGACCCTGCCCTGCAGATTGGTCAGACCGGTGTCACTGTTTCTCCGGACCTCTACATTGGCCTGGGAATCTCCGGTGCGATTCAGCACACCTCCGGCATGCAGACCGCCGGTACGATTGTGATTGTTAACCAGGACCAGGATGAACCTTTCTTCCAGATCGCTGATTTGGGCGTTGTTGCTGACCTGCATGAATTTGCCCCAGCTCTGGTTGAGGAATTGAAGAAGCGCGCTTAAATGTCTTATTTCGATTACGCAGCAACCCAACCTATGCGTCAGTCTGCGATTGATGCGTGGGTGGCAGCTTCCGGCATGCTCAATGCTGGCGCTCAGTACACCTCGGGCCGCAAGTCCCGCTCTGTGCTGGATGATGCCCGTGAAACCGTGGCGGAGCTGCTCGGTTGCGAGCCAATTGAAGTAGTCTTTACCGCCTCTGGCACTGAAGCAGACAATATTGCTATTCAAGGCCTATTCCATGCTTCCACGAATGAGGCGGGCGCTGGCCGGATTATCTCCAGCCCGATTGAGCATTCAGCTGTCCGCGATACGGTCGCGCGTTTGGAAGAACAACATGGTGCCACCGTGGATATGATGCCAGTTGGCCGCGATGGTCACATTTCCGATCTGTCTGCGCTGGATACTCCGGCAGCGGTGGCAACCAGCATGTGGGCCAATAATGAGACCGGCGCTATTCAGCCGGTTGAAGACATCGTTGCCCGCGCTGCTGCCGTGAATACTCCCGTACACGTTGATGCGGTGCAGGTCGTGGGCAAGCTGCCTATCAACTTCCATGAGCTTGGCGCTGCCACCTTGGCAGCGAGCGCCCATAAATTTGGTGGCCCGCGCGGTATTGGCCTGCTATTGGCCAAGCGCACCCCGGCACCACGCCCGTTGATGTTCGGCGGCGGTCAGGAACGCGGTATTCGCCCTGGCACCAATGATGTTGCCGGCGCATCGGGTCTCGCTGCCGCGCTGAAAGAATCTCTGGCGCAGTTGGATGAAGAATCTGCCCACATTCGCAGCCTGCGCGATCGGCTCAAGGCCGGGATCATCGATACCATCGATGACGTCGTGGTCAACACCACCGAGCCTTCCTTAGATTCGCACCTGCATGTGTCTTTCCCCGGCACTGATGGTGATAGCCTCATCATGCTTTTGGACCAGCGCGGCATTGAAGCCGCCACTGGCTCTGCCTGCCACGCGGGCGTTAACCGCATGTCGCATGTGCTGGAAGCCATGGGAGTGACCGATGACCAAGGCCGCGGCTCGCTGCGTTTTACTTTGGGCCGTCTCTCCACTGAGGACGACGTCAAACAGCTACTCGCCGTCCTACCGGAAGTCATTACCTTGGCCCGTTCCGTCTAAGACACAAAACAGACTCGAATCCCTACCGCTGAGCAATCCCAGCTCATCGCGGTAGGGTTTCGCATTTCTCCACACTCTTCGTATTTCCTCAATCCCCTCGAATAACTGTTTCCAAGACCCGGGGAACCTTTCTCAACCACATTGAGTCTAAGAAGATAGCGCCTTATCAGCGCCATATTTTTATGAGTTTGGATATCCATCCCGGGGGAAGAGTGCTTAAGAAGAATATCGTTATCAGCCTGTTTATTGCTGCAGCCACAGCATCCGCTCTAAGCGCATGCACCGTCCAACTTCACGATGACGGCATCGGCGTCGGCGGGCCTATGTTTGACAGCGGTTCCGGGGACCAGGGCATTGACGATGAGGACAAAAGCAGCGGAGGAAACGGAAGCACTGGAAGCAGTGGCATCGGCGAAGGTGGTATCAGTCTTCCCATCGGTGGGAACCGTAGTAATGCTCAGCAAAAGGGAGTTCTACCTGCCCTGGGAAGATTCGACCCAAACGCTGCAGATTTCGAACTCTTTGATCCTTGCACCGATGAATTCGAGTCATTGCTGATTGAGAATGACATTGGTTCATTTAGCGATTCTGGTCGAGGTGAATTTCCTGAGGACTATGATGAGGGTGTATGCAGCATTGATACGGGGCGCGAGATGGGCATAGGGTATTCGGTTGGAGTCTCCAGTCATGACGGAACGAACGACGAATTTAAGATGCTCGTAGATTCTGCGGAGATTGAGGGATTAAGCTGGTCGAAAGCTCTTGGGGGAGACCAAATTCAGCTGTTTAATTTTCTGCCCGGTGATGACTATGTCTGCTTGGCTGGTGTGGAAACTGTCGGCGGCAACTTTTCCTTGTTTGTGGGGGACCTGCTTACCACAGACCCAGATTTTGACGCCTGCGCGGAAGCCGAAGGACTGATGATAGACATCTTTCGTGCTGACGGGCAGATCTAACTCATACAACTTAGAATATCGATTGAAATTTTTCGGGGGAAGAATGTTTAATAGACGGGTCAGCCATGCTGCCGTTGCTGCGGTGACTGCTGGCGTGCTCATGAGTGGTTGTAATGCCTGGTCAGATTCCACTGAAGCCGATGCACGCGCTGAATCAACTGAGACCACCAACTCCATTGCCGGTAGGCCATCAGAATCAGTTTCTCAAGGTGCCGCAATTTCCGATGACGAGATTGGTCTCTCAAAATCTGGTGAGACATATCCAGGAGCTCCATTTATTCCGGAACTAATGACCATTGATGGTCTTTCTGACGCTGAATTTGATTTTTATCCTTGCCTGGAGATTCCGATGGAGTTCTTTGAAGAGCTCGGGCTTGAGGTGGCGTTGAAGGATGCAACGCAGGAAGAGTTGGAGGACTATTGCCTCTTCTACGTTCCAGTTGAGGTGGGGGAAGCAACGCTAAATGTTCGCGCCGCCCCCTATAACAGTGAGAGTTTTGATGCAGTACCAGGTGAGACTGGTTGGTCAGCCGGTGGCGACAACATTCCATTAATTACCAATCGGTCAGAGGGGCTCGATGGAACTGGTTGTACAGCATCTGTCGATACATCAGGAGGTTCTCTATCGGCGAGCTATCAGATGTACTTCGTTGAGCGGCCTGTATTGGACAGTTGCGACCAAGCAGCGTTCTGGCTCACTGAAATTCTTAGATTGGATGGAAAAATTGCGCATTAATAAACTGAGGATACTTGATTCGCTCGAAAGACTTCGGTTTCTTGACGAAGATACTAATAGAGCAATTCGCTATGCAGATTCCAATATTGGACGTGACTTCTCACCGGTTGCGGGACTCTCGGAAGCTGGTGAAATTCATGGACAAGCAATTTCCCGGGATCCTGCCTCAGCGAAGGCATCATTGGAAAAGTTCTCCGGTCAGCTTCCTTGGGTACGCGAGCTTTTGGAGCAGCAGGTTGACGCGGTCCGAGCGCAAGACTCTGGTAATGCACAAGGTTTAGATATATCGGACATGGGAGGCACCGTGGGTGAGACGGCTATGCCAATCATTAATCAGCCAGAGCCGGGATACTCGCCGTTCTCTTTCGTGCAGCCAGTTGTGATGCTGGGGCCGTCCTTGGATTTATTTAGCGGCCAGTATTCGCAGACGAAGTTTGACCAAGCTGTTGCGCTTGCAGGCAACTGGAGTGAACTGAAGAGTCGAATGCTTAGCCAGGTTGAGTCATTGAATTCGATTGCTGGTTCACTGGAATCGGAACACGATAGTGATTTCACGTTCAGTGCAGCGCGCAAGGTTCGAGAGATGGCCGGGCATGGGCAGCAATTTGCAGCGAATGCGGAATTGATGAGTCAGAAGGCATTCAGACTGGCTCAGCCTATACCGGTAAACAATCTAGGAATAATGGGTGATGTAAAGAGTATGCGCCTGATTCCGGATGTAGCTGCGCAGAAAGCATTTGAGACTGTCACTTTGGCGAAATGGCAGCAGACGATCAATGGCCAGTTAACCGGAAGTCTTCCTGAACAACAGAAGTTGATGGACGCGCCTATAGCGAGCGGCGGAGGCGGGCAATTCAATATCGGTTTGGGTCAGATTGCGGGGCTCGGGGAGAGATATACAACTGAGGATGAGACGTTGCCGCGAGAGATTCAACAGGCGTTTGAAGAAGGGGTACTCGTGCCAGGTTCGTTTGAGATGGTCGATGGGGAGCTTCGTGCTTTGGAGCGGGTTGACCAAGGCTTGGTTGATGAAGTCAATCGCTTCCTAGATCAGCGCACGGAGGAGCTCTACGGCGGGGGACGTTTGCAGGAGTACATCAACAATGGCATGAGGTCGTTGGAAGAGACATCGACGCAAGCAGCCAATTACTCGGGTACTGCAGGAGGAAGCCGTGGTGGCTTTACTCCGAATGATGGTTTAAACGCTGGTAGCGGAGTCGGAGCTGGAACGGGGACTGGTGCAGTATCGGGTTTTAGCGGTCAAGGTAGGAACTCGGGATTTACTCCTGGGCAAGGCGTTATGAACGCATTCGGTGGACTGGGATCAGGAACGAGCGCTGATGGGCCCCGTGAACACGCAGGTGCCGCACGCGGGAGCGCTGCTGGAGGCGGGCGTGCTGCTTCTGGTGGAGCAGAGAGTACTGGCCGCGGTGTGGGCGGTGACCGGGTAAATGAGCGCACCGGTGGTGGGGCAGGCGCGGGCACAGCCCAAGCCACACCAGACGCGGGTCCAAACGCCAATAATGCGCAGAACAATGGGCGTGGCACAGGCCCGATGATGACACCTGGCGCAGCGGGTCAAGGTCAAGACAGGAAAAAGCGCGGGCCGGTGAAGTCAGTGATGTCACGGGTCGAATTGGATAAGAACCGACGTGACCTTTTAGGAGATCCGAAACCGGCGCTTCCCGGGCCGATCGGAGATTGGGCGAGGCATTAAGAACAGAAATCTTCTTCAGTTCGGAAACTACTGGTCATGGTTGATTGTGAGTTGTATAGAGCGAACCATCATTGAAAAGTTACGTGTGATGCCTGTGTTGCTAGAGTGAAATAAGTTATGCTCTTGTGCATGCGAAAATTCCGCTTGCTGACAGCCGTGACCGCTACTGCCGCCGTTGCGGGATCTCTTTTGATTCTCCCTGCAACGGCAATTCCAGGCCTGCCTGCTAATTTGCCTTCGGGGCTTCTCCCAGACGATATGGTGCAGACTGCATCGACCGTGCCGGGTATCGCGTCAGGCGTTGACGTTTCACGGTGGCAGCATCCGGATGGCCAGGCCATTGCCTGGGACCAGGTTAAGACGGATGGTCAATCCTTTGCGGTTGTGAAGGCATCGGAAGGCACGACGTGGACCAATGAGCACCTGGTCCAAGACACCACTGATGCAGCGGCTAATGGCCTGAAGGTGGGTACTTATCACTACGCTCGTCCAGCGGGTGATGCGCGTGAACAGGCGCGACACTATGCATCCCATTACAACCAGGTTGCTAACCATTCTCTGCCGCCGGTCCTTGACTTGGAAGTGTCGGAAGGGAAGAGTCCGGAGCAGCTTGCACAGTGGACTCGTGACTTTATGGATGAGATTGAAATCCAGACCGGTCGCACACCAATGATGTACACCTACCGCTACTTCTGGATAGAGCAGATGGGTAATACCCAAGAGTTTGCGAATTACCCACTGTGGCTTGCGGCCTATCAGTCCACCGCGCCAGAACCTGTTGGCGGTTGGCAAAAGATGGATATGTGGCAACGTTCCGACTCCGGTCGCGTTAACGGTATCGCTGGTGATGTTGACCTGAACCTATTCAATGGCAATCAGGCGCAGCTGGATATGTTTGCATCAGGACAGCTACAGGCTTCGGGCGGCAAGCTCGAGGGCTTGACTGTTGATGACGGTATCGACTTGGGTGGAGATGCAACTGTTGTCATCGGAGTAATTCTCGCGTTGGCAGCAGGATTGATTGCAGCTCCTGCATTGGCGGATGCAGCCCAACAAGCCAACTTGGATGGACTGCCAGATGTAGTCAATAACCTCATCGCAACTAATAGCCTTCCAACTGATCAGCTGCAGACCATGCAAGATGGCAACTACACCCTTGGTGACTTGGTCATATTGCTGGATAACGCTAACCATGTTGCTGAGGCAACGGGCACCAATAACACTGCTGAGTACCAGGCTGTGATGGGCGCACTCAACGGAGTCGCTGGCCGCTAAAGAGTCTTTGGTTCTAGTTTTCCGAAGCAGGATCGCGATTGGGCTGGGCACCGGAAGCAAACTTCTCAGTCCAGGCTGGTCCCTTGTATTGAGCAGGTACTGCGCCACTCAGTAGCCGCGAGTTAAGCGCTTGGTTGGCTGCGGGAAGCTCGTCATCAGAAGCGATGAGAATGATATTTCCGTAGCGGCGGCCTCTAAGCATCGGGGGATCTGCGATCACCGCGACATTGTTAAAGACCTCTAAGAGACCCGCGATTTCTGCTTTGGCACCGCGCAGATCAGAGTGGTCACCACAATTTGCTGCATAGAGCCCGCCTGCAATCAATGAGCGATGGGCCGCTTGGAAAAATTCGACGGTGGTCAACGGCGTTGGTGTGACCGCCCCAGCGAAGACGTCACGGATGATGATGTCGCGACTAGCGGGTAGAAACTTCTCCGTTTCCTCGCGTGCTTCACCCGCGCGAATCTTGACCTTGGGCGCGCGTGGAATATCGAATTTCTCGCGCACGAGTTCACCAAGTTTGGCGTCGAATTCCACCACGGTGTTCTTCGAGTCATCCCAGAGGTCCGCAAAGTAGCGGGCTAGGGAACAAGCGCCGCCACCAAGATGCGTAATGCGGTGGCCTGACGCGAATACTTCTACGCCGGCAGCAATCCAACGCATGTACTCAAATTCCAGCTCACGCGGTTCGCCCGGCACGATATGGGAGCTGGGAACACCATTGACGTGCAGGATAAACGCACCATCGCGGAATGGGTCCGCTTCAATTTCAGCAGTACCCGTGGAGATGTCATACGTACCCACTGGATTGCTCTGTGCCGCAGTGCCTGAGACTGCGGAATTGTGACCCCTTTGGCTGCGCTTTCTACCCATAGCGCTAAGAGAGTACACTGCCTTAACATGCGAGTTTTGGTTGCCATGTCAGGAGGCGTCGACTCATCCGTTGCTGCGGCCCGTGCGGTCGAAGCAGGACACGAGGTGGTCGGCGTCCACCTTGCCCTACACAAAGATGCCCAACAGACCCGCGAGAAGGCTCGCGGCTGCTGCTCCCTGGAAGATTCCGCTGATGCTCGGCGCATCTGCGATAAACTCGGGATCCCATTTTATGTGTGGGACTTCTCTGAAGAATTCAAAGAAGCCGTCATCACTGACTTCGTCGACTCCTATGAGCGCGGCGAAACTCCCAACCCGTGCCTGCGCTGCAATGAGAAGATTAAGTTCGCAGCACTGTTGCGCAAGGGCATGGCACTCGGCTTTGATGCTGTTGCCACCGGTCACTACGCCACCTTGGACAAGGATGGCTACATGCGCCGTTCTCTGGATGAGAATAAGGACCAGTCCTATGTTCTCGGCGTGATCACCGCGGAAGAGCTCAACTACTGCTACTTCCCAATTGGTGATACGCCAAAGCCACAGATTCGTGAAGAAGCAAAGCGCCATGGGTTCTCCACGGCGTCTAAGCCTGACTCTTATGACATCTGCTTCATTCCAGATGGCAATACCCAGGCATTCTTGGGCGCGCGTATCGGTATGCGTCCAGGCATGATCGTGGACCAGGATGGTACTGAGCTGCGTGAGCATGATGGCGCGTGGAATTACACCATCGGCCAGCGCAAGGGCTTGGACATTAAGGCACCGGCTGCCGATGGCCGGCCGCGTTACGTTACGGGTATCGATGCTCAGACCGGCACCGTGACCGTTGGCTCCCGTGAGGACCTCAAGGTCACTGAGATTACCGCTGATCGTTTGAAGTACCTCCACCCAGCAATGGATGGCGAATTCGACTGTGACGTACAGGTCCGTGCCCATGGATCGGTGGTGTCGTGCCACGCACGTGTTGATCGCAATTCAGACATGATGATTTTGACTCTCAATGAGCCACTTTCTGGTGTCGCCCCGGGGCAGGCCGCAGTTCTGTACTTCCCATCGCCCGATGAGCTTGGTGACATCGTGATCGGCTCCGGCACCATCACTACTACCGCATAAATCGATTCATGACCGCTTTCGGATTAGGTCCGGTCCCCGGCACGGACATTGCGCTTGCCGCCGAAATTATCGCGGGGGAGACCGGCGATAGCCTGCACCTTCCGCAACTTCCTGCGCGTGGACTTGGCTCGGATGCTATCGGCCGCACTGCTAGTTTGCTGGACGCCGTCACCGTCGACCGCGGTCCACGTAGTTGGCGCCTGACTGACCGCCCGCAGTTGGCCACTCGTGCAATGTGGGATCGTATGGATCGTGACCTCGACATCCTGCAGGAACTCTGGGGCGATGATCTGGATAGGCTCAAAATTCAGGTTGTTGGGCCATGGAGTCTGGCCGCGTCTTTGGAGCTGGCGAATGGCCACCGCGCAATTACGGATTCCGGTGCTCTGAGGGATCTCACTGCGGCGCTGCACGCAGGAGTTGAGGCCCACGTTGCTGATCTGAAAAGTCGCTTTCACTGTGATGTCACTTTGCAGCTGGACGAGCCAGTCTATAAGGGCGTGCTTGCAGGACTTCGCGGCACAACCTCTTTCGATCCTGTTCGCCCTGTACCTTCTGAAGTCGCAGTCGATAGTCTCACTGCTTTCAATGCTGACTTGCTCAATCTCACGGGGCAGCAGCCCAATTGGGAAGCTGCACGAGCTGCTAAGACCACCATCATTGATGCGGAGCGGTTGGCCACTGATCAGGATGGCATCGGTGAACACATCGAAGAGGGCTACCGCCTGGCTTTCGCGCTGAATCCCTTTGCAGAAGATGGGACGGTGAAAGATGCACGGCAGGTCTCAATCAATATCGCCAAAGCGTGGGACCGTATCGGGCATTCACGCATTAAGCTCACTACCGATATTGATATCGTGCCGGCCAATACCGGCGACAGCCTGAAGGAAATGGCGCAGGCTTATGCCTTTGTAGCCGAAATCGCCGGCATCTTAGAGCGCGACGCCGGCGACCTTTAGGCGTAGCTTAGGCCGGCTGTAGGGCCTGGGTTTCCTTGTTCAGCATTAGCCGCCAAGTGACGACGCCTGCGTAGATGCCGGTGGTGAGCACCAGTATCCACCACATGATGATCGAGACTGAAATACCCCACGGCGCCATCACGCCGAAGAAGGCGACGAGCACGATGTGGAAGATGAGAGAGCCTAGAACTTTGGCGGGCTTCACAGGCTCTTGCTTATTGCGATACAGCTTCCATGCAGTACCAAGTGCCTCAACAGCAAGTACTGCCAAGACAACGTAAAAGATAATTGATGCAATCATGAGTTTGCTCCTGCCGAGCGTAGGGAACGTGCGATGTCTTCCACGCCTTGCGGGGTGTTGCCGTTAACGAAGTAGGATTCATCAGTTTCGGGATCCACAATCAACATGGTGGAGTAGCCACCGGTGCCGCCGTTATGCCAGATTCCACCCGATTCTTCTGGCTCCCAGCCATATTCAAACTGGCTGTTATCCATGATGAATTGCGCGTACTTAGCCATATCAGCTGCTGTGGATCGGATAGCACCAGCTGGGGCATATCCACCCATCTCCCACTCAGATGTCTGCCGTCCGTTGGCAGCCAGGCCTCGTGGTGCGTTCTCATCCACGGAGCCCAGAGTGGCAACGTAGGTGTCGCTCATTCCAGCGGGAGCCAGGATGTTGCCCTCAATGAGCGTGGCATAGTCGCTATTTACATTGACGGCGAGTAATTGACCAAGGAGTGCTGCGCCGAAGTTGGAATACTCTTCCTCACCGCGGCCGTCAGTGCTGGCATTGCGCGCAGCATCAAAGACATCTTCTTGGGAGATGCCAGCATAAGGATTCTTTTGGAAAAGGGCTTTCATGATGCCGAGATTGTCGCTGTCCAAGCGTGGGAGACCGGAAGTGTGTTCTGCCAGTTCCAGCATGGTCACATCGGCGACATCAGTGCCCTCGGCATCGATAATCTCGCCGACAGTCGTGTCTAATGCAATGTCACCAGATTCCACCTGCTGGCGAAGAATCTCCGTGGTGAAGGTCTTGGTCACTGAACCGATTTCAAACTCTGTGTTTTCATCAGCTCCGATGCCAGCAAATGTGAGGTCATCACCGATGAGGGTGAAAGCGGAAAGTTCGTTATGGCCGCTTTGTGATGACTCTTCGAGTACTTGGTTGAGGTATTCATCGCCATGTTCAGTATTCGCCAAAGCAATACGTTGCGGGCCAAGGATCAGTAGGGCAGATGAGATGATGATAAAGACAATGACGCCGGAAATTATTGGAGTTTTCACGGCTTTTCTCCTCTTGGTTCCTGCTAGTGGTTCTCACTAGCTGCAATGATGGTCAACAGCGGTACAACCCGCTGAGGCGTAATTTCATAGGTGCCGCCACCAGATTTTTGAATCCAGCCGGCTGAAGTAAGGGCAGATAGATGGTGATATGTCGTCGATTGAGAGGTAATAAGTTCTTCTTCAATAAAGTCAGCTACTTGTGCAGGAGATTGCATGAGCCGGCGAAGAATAACTCCGCGAATTGGATGCGCCAGAGCAGACAGGCGTTCAAAGCCAGCGGTCCAGATCTCATCGGAGGTTAAAACTTCGGTGGGCCGGTGCCATTGGTAAGCAAAGTGGCCACCCGCTACATCCACATCCCCGCCAAAGATGACAGAGCCGGAAGTATTCTCCTCATTCTGCTGCTGGAGCGTCTCTATAACCCAGAATGTACTTTGCTCACCAGAGGCGGGCGCGGCACTTTCTAAAACTTCAACACGAGCTTCCAATGCAGCCAAGCGTTCCTCGACGCTCATCGGAGTATTGGAAGCGGAGTTGTGTGCTTCAGAATCTGGGGTCGATGACATAAACCCATCTTCCATAATTTATGGAACATTTACAAGAGATTTGTAAAAACGGGTAGAAATTTTATGAAATATAAAACTTCTAAGAAAGGCAGAAAAAGATAGAAAGGGGTGAAGTTTAGCCCTGAAGGGGCCAAGACATGTTGAAATCGGAGACGTCGCGTCCGATGCCTTCGAAGTACTTCTTTTGGGATACGGCCAGATCGTAGAAGTTGACGGCTTGGAATTCCATGAGCTCAGCAGAGTCCATCTCTTTGAACTCTGGCCAGCGTTGGTTGACCTGCTTCCAGGCGATGCGGGCGGCTGCCAGCGCATCGGCCGTAGCTTCGTGGGCATTGCCCAATTCGACCTTGTACTCATTGCACAGGTCACCGAGCGTGCGCTTGCCCTTGCGGTAGCGGTCTTTGACGCGGTCAATGAGATAAGGGTCAAAGACAGGGCCGGTCACGGTGAAGTCACCGGTGAGGTTGCGCAGTACGGAGAGGTCATAAGGGGCGTTATAAACAATGAGGGTATAACCCTCATCCCATGCTGACTTGATGGCGTCGACAGTTTCGCGCAGCACCTCATCATGAGGACGGCCCTCGGCGCGTGCCTTTTCAGTAGTGATGCCGTGAATATTTGCTGCTGCCTCAGGGATTTCTACACCTGGGTCGGCCAAGGTTTCTTTCTTGACCACATCGCGGCCGGCGATACGGATAACGGCGGAAGTGACAATACGGGCTTCGCGAGTATTGACGGAGGTGGTTTCTAAGTCGAAAGACAACATCTTGGACGCATCGAAGTTCATGCCTTTTACTCTATATCTAGCCTCAGACATTCTGCGTCGGCGGGGGATAGCGACCATCGAACAGCTAACACAACTAGAATTGGCAACCGTGACGAATACTGAATCTTTTGACCAGCTAACCCCGGAAGAAGCACAGAAGCGGTGGGCTGAACTAGCCCAGGAAGTCCGCCGCCATCGCGAGCTTTATTACAACGAACAGCCTGCCATTCCGGACGCTGATTTTGACGCGCTTTTTCAGCAACTGATTGCACTTGAATCCGCGCACCCACAATTAGTGGTTCCTGAGTCACCAACTCAGGAAGTTGGCTCGGCGCCGGCAGTTGATTCCGCATTCGCAGATATTGAGCACCTCGAGCGTCTGATGAGCTTGGACAACGTGTTCAACGCAGATGAGCTGCAAGACTGGTTGGATAGAACCCCTGCTGAGGCTTATCTGTCGGAGCTGAAAATTGATGGTGCCTCTATCGACTTGGTTTATCGCGATGGCAAGCTTGTGACCGCAGCGACTCGTGGTGATGGCCGCGTGGGCGAAGACATCACCGCTAATGCCAAGGTCATTGAATCAATCCCGCATGAGCTCAAAGCATCTGAAAAGTACCCAGTGCCGTCTTTGGTAGAAATCCGTGGCGAGATTTACATGCGTCCTGAAGACTTCGAGACGCTGAACGAAGAGCGTGCTGCCGAGGGCAAGCAGGCTTTTGCCAATCCGCGTAACTCCGCGGCGGGTGGTCTGCGCATGAAGAATCCAGATGATGTGAAAAGGCGTCGTCTGCGCCTGGTCGCGCACGGTATTGGTGCTCGCGAGGGCTTCACGCCGACGAGCCAGCACGCAGCTTATGAAGCTATCGCCGAATGGGGCTTGCCAGTTTCGCCATATACAGAAAAGGTCACGTCCTCGAAGGCTGTTCAGGACAAAGTGAAGTACTGGGCCGACCACCGCCACGATGCAGAATTTGAGATGGATGGTGTGGTCATCAAGGTCGATGACTTGGGCTCGCAGCGCAGCCTGGGCGCGACCTCTCGCGCGCCGCGTTGGGCGATTGCGTATAAGTATCCACCGGAAGAAGTCACCACGAAGCTTGTCAATATTGAAGTTGGCGTGGGTCGTACCGGACGCGTTACTCCTTATGCGGTGATGGATCCTGTCTTTGTTTCCGGTTCCACCGTGTCCATGGCAACGCTGCACAATCAGTCCGAGGTCAAGCGTAAAGGCGTGTTGATCGGGGATACGGTCATCATTCGCAAAGCCGGTGAGATCATCCCTGAGGTGCTGGGCCCAGTGTTGGAAAAGCGCGATGGCACGGAAGTTGAATGGGTCTTCCCGGAAAACTGTCCTTCATGTGGTGAGAAGCTTGCGCCACAAAAGGAAGGTGACGCCGATTGGCGTTGCCCAAATACCCGTACCTGCCCCGCGCAGTTGTCTGCGCGCCTGGAATACCTGGCTGGTCGTGGTGCTTTCGATATTGAGGCGTTGGGTGAGAAGGGCGCAATCGACCTGATTACTCGTGGCGTTCTAGAAGATGAGTCGGATCTCTTCGATCTCACCGAGGAGCTTTTGGAAAAGTCCGACGTTTACACCACCAAAGCTGGCAAGGTAAACGCTTCGGGTAAGAAGTTGCTGTCCAATCTTGAGACAGCACGCCAAACTGACCTATGGCGCGTGCTGGTCGCATTGTCTATTCGTCACGTCGGACCAACCGCGGCGCGAGCAATCGCTACGCGCTATGGCTCCCTCGATAATGCGCGCGCGGCAGACGTGGCTGATATCGCTGAGACCGATGGCGTTGGGCAGATCATCGCTGAAAGCTTCAAGGAATGGTTTGAAGTGGATTGGCACCGCAACATCGTGGATAAGTGGTCTGCTGCGGGAGTGACGATGGCGGTGGATGAGTCCGATAAACCAGAACAAACTCTTGAGGGGCTCACAATCGTGGTCACTGGCACGCTAGAGAATTTCTCCCGCGATAGCGCCAAGGAAGCCATTATCTCCCGTGGTGGCAAGGCTTCAGGTTCGGTATCCAAGAAGACTGACTACGTTGTTGCCGGTGAGAATGCTGGCTCCAAGGAAACTAAGGCCCGTGATTTGGGCGTCACTGTGCTGAATGAAGAAGGATTCCAGACGCTTCTGGATACCGGTGCTGCTGAAGCAGCACCACCCTCAGAAGCCTAGGCGGTAGTTTCTGAGGTTTGATTAGGGCCAGTTCTTCCTAGAACTGGCCGCAGTTGCCACTGGCTGGCGCATCGTTAAAACGATCGTAGAGGAATTTGAGGCTCTGCGGCATCCCACCAAAAAGTGTCACGGCGTGGTTTACCACCGTTCCCGGGACTGTCTCGGGATATGGATCCGTCCAGAAGGTGATGTTTTCTCCCTGCTGGCAATAGTCCAAGGCCATCTGGTGGGCTTGTGGGTACGGAACCGTGTCATCGTTGATGCCTGATTGCACCAACATGGGAGCTGGCAGCGGCCGCTGGCCGAGCTTCTGGGAATTGAGATAATCGCGCGCAGCGGGAACGCGCTGTGCCACCTCGGATAAAGATTCACCGGTTGTGGTGAGATTCCGCGTTGACCGTGCACCCCACGCTGCTATTGCATCGGGAATGCACATTTCAGAGGTTTCGCGGACAAATCGCTTACCCTCTTCGTTGAGATAGGGATCGATTACGTCCGTTTGAATCTCGGGGAACCTGGCGGACAGACCGCCCAACGCCATGCCCAGCACACCAACGATAGCGTTTCCATCTACCGCATCCATGACTTCCATGAGATCAGCCGGTGGAGCTCCAGAGTAAACTCCGCGGATATTAAGTTCCGGGGCATACTCCGTGGAACGTTCGGCAGCTGCTGCGGTCGCTCCGCCGCCTTGGGAATAACCCTATAAGCCGATGGGGGAATCGCTAGGTACGCCAGCTGCTGCCAGCCCTGCTCGGGCAGCATCTAATACCGCATTGCCTTCCTCCTCATGATTGACATAAGTATGCGGACCAGGCGTGCCTAGCCCGATGTAATCAGAAAGAATGACGCGTGCGCCAGAAGCAGCCGCGAGATATGCTATCGGCAATTCATAGTTGACGCCCAGTGCCATCGTCTCCGCGTTCATCCCGCCAGCCAGCATGAGACCACGCGAGGGAGCACAGGCATCGGCAGCTCCACGAGTACCAGGCGCAATCACAACGGTAGGACGCTCACCCTCACCAATCCACGCCGACTTTGGTTCCATGACCAGACCAGACGTTGCTACCTTGTCTCCATTACTGGTGGTTGAGGTGAACAAGATCCGTTGCGCTGTAGCCGGCCAGTCACCAGTGGCCTCGCCCAATAGATCCTGCGTCTCAGCCTGACGTATGAGCGATCCAGCTTCTTGTGGGATATCCGCCGGAGGGACATAGAAGGGATCGTCATCGTCGAAGGTTTCAGGTAGCTTGTCCAGCGCCTCGATTCCCGCTGAGCGCTGCTCGGGGGTGAGCAGTTCCGTGGCACTAGGAGAGTCCGCCAAAGGGTTGGCGGTCGTGCCATCGAGCTGCGGAATACTCAAAGGTTCAGCCACGGCTTGAGGCGCAGTTCCAATGCCTAGCCGACACTTATTGACACCATTATTGAGGTTAAAGTGCGGACATTACGCGTGGATCTTGGATACGGATTCGATCGCGTGAATTGTTTTCTGGCTGAATTAAGCATGGCAATCAGCGTAACGGAAGCGCAGTATTCTCTGGCTACAACTGGCCAATCGGCACCCTTTCGGCGTCAATTGGATTCATATGCTGAATTAGGATTTGCTTTCCACCGTGGTCACCGCAGGTTCATCGCGGAAGTTAGAAACGGCAATGAGACCCAGGCTCAAGAAGATGATCGGAAATAGCAACGCCGAGCCCATAGCGTTGTTGAAATCGGTGAGCTGACCAGCGATCTGCATGACCGCGCCCAAAGAAGCAGCACCCAGCACTGCGCCAACTTGGCGGGAGGTGTTGTAGACCCCGGAAGCCGCACCCACCAAGTGCGGAGGAAGATCGCGCATGGAGATAGTTGAGTTCGGTGACCAACACATGCCATTAGCGATACCCAGCAGCGTGATGGGAATGAGCATCCAAGCTGCTGGCGCTTCTATGAACATGAAGATCCCAAACAGCGCCATGGATGTGGCAAGAGCAGTAAAGCCGATGATGGAGATACGCCCTGGGGCGACACGGTCAGCAATACGCCCCACTAAAGGTGCGAGCACCATGGACACTACCGCCATCGGAATCAGCAATAAGCCTGCAGCTTGAGAGCTTAAACCGGCGCCGTCCTGGAGATACAACATGATCGGAAGGTTGACTGAATAGACAGTGAAACCCAGAGTGGCCACAGCGAAGACACCCAGGGAGAAGTTGCGGTAGGTAAAGAGCTCCAGGGGAACGAGTGCGACCGTGCCGCGTGAGGACGCCGATTTCTGTAAACGGATGAAGACATAGAATGCGATGATGCCAGCGATAAGCGTGAGCCACAGCCAGAGCGGCCAGCCCATATCTGGACCCTGCTGCACGGAAAAGACCACTGCGAGAACAGCGACGAGTGAGATAGCGGCGCTTAGGAAGTCGATGCGGCTGGTGGCGGTTGGCAGCTTTGGAACCCACAGGAAAACCAACACCATGCACAAAATGCCCAGCGGTAAGTAGAGGAAGAAGGTCCAGCGCCAGTCGACAAGACCAACCATGATTCCGCCTGCGACGGGGCCGAAGAGTCCTGCTGAACCACCGACGGCACCCCATGTGCCCATGGCAGCACCGCGTCGACTGCGCGGGAAGATCCTATTAATCACGGCCATCGGCTGAGGATTGGCTAGCGACGCACCAAGACCTTGCATCGCGCGTAGAGCGATGAGTACTTCAATTGTTGGCGCAATGGAGCACAACACTGCACCGGTGGTGAAAATGAAAATGCCCACCAGGTATACGTTGCGCTGCCCGAAGCGGTCGCCGAGACGGCCTGCAATCAATAGCGGCACCGCGAATGTCAGCAGGTAGATGGAGGAGACCCACACTGCTTGGTTGATGCTGGCGTCTAGGTTCTCGCGGATACGCGGGATAGCCACAGCCACCAGGGTCTGGTCCATCATGGTGACAAAGAGCCCGGTGCATAACGCACAAAGAGCCATCCATGCTTGGCGCTTCGAGATCTCTGGTGCAGCAGCACCGGTTGCCCCTGCTGTCTGAGCGGGGTTGGATGAGGAAGAGGACACAGCCACCTTTTCTACGCTTTGCAAATGGTTATTGTCCGCCGCAAAAGTTTAAGCCACAGCGAAGGCTGTGGCTTAGTATGAGCGAACCGATGAGATTCAACACATCGGGTGCGAAATTAATTCCCGAAGGAAACTAGATGTCGTTTGTCGTCCTTATTTGTTGTGCAGGAGCGCGCCCAAAATGGTGCCGAGGTTACCCAGGTGATCAACCTCAGATGCCAGGTAATCGGGGCCACCGACGCGGCCGATGATGAGTACTAAACCGGTGGAGCCCAGAGGAGTAGCCGCGATGGAAGAGTCCAAAAGCGCCCACGACGCTGGAATCCAGTCTTCGGTTTCAGGGTTGAGCTGACGTGCAGCGGATACCTGCAAATCGGCCGGCACAGTGCCATCGTCTTCTGGCGCAGCGCTCGAACCTGCTACGCGCTTGATATCGCCCTTCGTATCAGCAACGATTGCCCAGCCGGAGGTCAAAGCCTGCGGCATGGCTTGCACAAGCTGCTCCATTGCAGCGGTGACATTGTGTGCCTTTCGCGCGATCGACGCCAGTAACTGGATCTGTCCGCGCCTATCAACGCGGCCAGAAAACGGCCTAATGGAATCAACTTCCACGCCCTTGACCGTGCCGCAAGCAGTAATAAGCGCATCGGCCAGCGTCTCCACGGGAAGCTCGACAACGATATCGTCAGTCACCGTTCCATCTGGAGTATTTTCGACGATATCCACGGATTGGATATTGCCGTCGACTGCGCCGATGGCTTCAGCAAGCTCGCCTAAGCTGCCGGGAGTATCGGGTAATTGGACGCGGATCAAAAAAGACATGGTTGGTCGGTGAACTTTCTCTAAATAATTAACTAAGTAAGGCAATACTATTGTGTTCCATGCTACAACTTCGTTTGCATGGTTCGCATCAAACTTACCTGCCAATATCTACGATGCGGGTAGATAATCACTCACCAACTGCATTGCAGTAACATGAGTGGGCAGGAAATTAATTAACGTCGTGGAAAAGGATGGATAACGCGTGTCTGAGATTTCGCGGGAAGAAGTCAGCCACCTAGCTAAGCTGTCACGTTTGGCTTTGAGCGAAGAAGAACTAAGCCAATTTGCTAGCCAGATCGACGAGATTGTGGACTCCGTGTCCGCAGTTGGCAAGGTCAATACTGAGGGTGTTGAGCCCATGAGCCACCCGCACTCCATCACCACCACTATGCGTGAGGATGTCATTGTTCGCACGCTGAATGCGGAGCAGGCTTTGGACCAGGCTCCAGCCGTTGAAGATGATCGCTTTGTTGTTCCACAGATTCTGGGAGGCGAATAAATGAGCTACGCTGTCCCATCTGAGGGCTTGACTTCACTGTCTGCTGCTGAGCTGGCAGAAAAGATTCACTCCCGCGAGGTCACATCCCGCGAGGTTGTGCAGGCACACCTGGATCGCATCGCTGAGACCAATGATGCGTTGAATTCCTTCTTGCACGTGGGTGCAGAAGAGGCATTGGCTGCTGCCGATGCCGTCGATGCGGCGCTCGATGCCGGTGAGAAGCCAGCCTCCGCCTTGGCCGGTGTTCCACTGGCATTGAAGGACTTGCTGACTACTACCGATGCCCCAACGACTGCAGCATCCAAGATGTTGGAGGGCTGGGTATCACCTTATGACGCAACGGTGACCAAGAAGCTGCGCGAGGCAGGTATTCCAATCCTGGGTAAGACCAACCTGGATGAGTTTGCCATGGGTTCTTCAAATGAGAACTCCGCTTTCGGTCCAGTGCACAACCCACATGATCTGGACCGCACCCCAGGTGGTTCCGGTGGCGGTACCTCCGCGGCACTAGCTTCCGGTCAGGCGCCGCTGGGCATTGGTACAGATACCGGCGGATCCATCCGTCAGCCAGCAGCGTTGACCAACACTGTGGGCGTGAAGCCAACCTATGGCACCGTGTCACGCTATGGCCTTGTTGCCGCGGCTTCCTCATTGGATCAGGCTGGTCCTTCCGCACGCACCGTGCTGGATACGGCACTGCTGCACGAGGTCATTGCAGGTTTCGACGAGTTTGATGCAACTTCGGTAAACCGTCCGGTCGCGCCAGTTGTTGAGGCTGCTCGCGAGGGTGCTAATGGCGACCTGACTGGCGTCAAGGTTGGTCTGATTAAGCAATTCGAGCGCGATGGCTGGCAGCCAGGTGTCATGGAAGCGTACCGCGCTGCCGTTGACCAGTTGGTTGCTCAGGGCGCTGAGACTGTTGAGGTAGATTGCCCGCACTTTGATGATGCACTGGCTGCGTACTACTTGATCATGCCTTCTGAGGTTTCTTCTAACCTCGCTCGTTTCGATGGCATGCGTTATGGCTCCCGTGCAGGTGATGATGGTTCGCACTCTGCTGATGACGTCATGAGCATCACGCGTGCGGAGGGCTTAGGCCCTGAGGTTAAGCGACGCATCATGCTGGGTACTTATGCTCTGTCCGTTGGTTACTATGACGCGTACTACCTGCAGGCGCAGCGCGTTCGTACGCTGATTGCGCAGGACTTTGCTCGTGCATTCGAGCAGGTAGATGTTCTGGTTTCTCCAACCACCCCAACCACTGCGTTCAAGCTGGGGGAGAAGACCGAAGATCCAATGGAGATGTACAACTTCGACCTGTGCACTTTGCCACTGAACTTGGCTGGTCTGTGCGGTATGTCTGTTCCTTCCGGAATGGCATCTGATTCTGGCTTACCAACCGGCCTTCAAATTATGGCCCCTGCTTTCCAGGATGACCGCCTGTACAAGGTGGGCGCTGCTTACGAAGCAGGCCGCAACAAGGCTTAAAGATTAAATGCTTCAAGCATGAAGCGTTGCTCTGGCCCCGCACGAAGATAGAAATGCCTATCTACGTGCGGGGTCTTTGCGATTCTGCTGAATCCTACCCCCGGCATTTATATTGTGTTAGGCTTGCCTAAGCGTACGTCGATGGTGTTTCGAGCGTTGATACGCACATTGAAAACTAATAAAAATAAAGGACAGTGATACACATGGCTGAACCAGCACAGGGTGGGGACAAAAAGAAGAAGGGCCGTAAGGCGACAGAAGCGACTGTCACCGCGCGCCAGCAGATTTCCCCAGACTTGGTTCGCCTGAGCATGAGCGCTCCGGAATTGGCCGGCAGGGATCTGGAATTTACCGATCACTACATCAAGATTCTTTTCGTGCCGGAAGATGCCGATTATGCATGGCCATTTGATTTGGCTGAGGTTCGTGAAAACCAGCCTCGCGCTAAGCAGCCACAGCTGCGCACGTACACGCTGATCAACTTTGAGAAAGAGACCGGCAACTTTGACGTTGACTTCGTGACCCACGGTGATTCCGGCTTGGCCGGCCCTTGGGCGCGTGATGCGCAGGTAGGTGAGGTCTTTGGCTTCGCAGGTCCTGGTGGCGCATGGCGTCCGGAAGAGACCTATGAGCACTTTGTCCTGGCTGGTGATGAGTCAGCAGCACCAGCAATCTCCGCTGGTATCGCGAATTTGCCAGAAGGCGCCACCGCCACCGCATACATTGAGGTGGAATCTGAGGACAGCGTTTTCGACATCGCGACCCCTGAGACTGCCGAGGTGAAATGGGTATACCGCCATGGTGCAACCCACGGCACCGAGCTGTCCCGAGCAGTCCGTGAAGCTGGTGTTCCAGCAAAGAAGACTAGCTGGTTCATTCACGGCGTTGCCGAAATGATTAAGGAAATGCGCCGCTTCCTCTTTGTCGAATCTGAAATCGCCAAGGATGATGTGTCTATCTCCGGCTACTGGCGCATCGGTATGACCGAAGACCAGTGGCAAGCCAGCAAGCGTGACTTCGTTGCTGAATTGGAAACCGAAGAAAGCCAAGCGGCAAAGTAAAGTAGGGCAATAGAAAGCCTGCGTTCCCAGTATGTGGAACGCAGGTTTTCTTAGATTTTTCTAACTCTTACTTGCTGTCAGAAAGAACATAAGCGGCGCCTGCTGCGACACCGGTGACTGAAATCACCGCTGGCCAGGAGCCGATCTTCTTCGCAAGTGGATGTGATGCGCCAAAGGCACCAACATAGAGCGCGCTCAAGCCCACAGTGGTTGGTACATCAGTCTTAGCGAGCCATGAACGTGCTGCCCAGCCGCCTGCAGCGGCCAAAATGACGCCGCCGAGTGGGCGGATCCCGGTCTCGCGGGCGGTGAGCCAGCCGCCGAGTAGGCCTGCGCCTACGACGGTAGCGGTGCTGACTTTCTTTGGTGACTTAATATCGATTGCAGACATGATTCCCATCATAGACCTTTTTGCAGTACTGTCTCTCCGGTGAATGTATGGGTTTATCTCAGCTCAGCGGGCATGTCTGCGCTGGGCAACTCGGTTGCAGGCATCGTCTGGCCGTGGATTGTTTTGGAACGCACCGGCGACCCGGCCGCTGCGGGTTTGGTCGCGGCTGCCGTCGCTGTGCCATCGATCATTTTTGCTCTTCTTGGCGGCTACTTAATTGACACCGTCGGACGCAAGCCGATGTCGATTATCTCTGACATCATCTCCGGTCTCTCAGTTGCTGGTGTGGTCCTTGTTGATCAAACACTGGGCCTGAGCATTGCATGGTTTATTGCACTGGGCATCATCGGTGGTGTGGGCGATATCCCGGGCATGGCTGCGCGTTCAGCGCTGGTGGGCGATATTGCTAAGTCCTCAGGAAAGACCGTTGACTACATCGCGGGGCTTAACCAAGCGATCATGGGAGTGTCTTTCCTCGTTGGTCCTGCATTAGCCGGTGTGCTCTTGGCTTCCTTGGAATCCAGCTGGGTGCTGGTCATTACCGCATGCTGTTCTTTTCTCGCAGCGATTCTGACTACCTTCTTGCGCTTGGGCAAGACGGTGATGACTGATGAAGAGATAGCCGCGGCTGCAGAAGCTAATGCGTTGAATCTGCAGGCGCTAAAGGGCTGGGCTCAGATTGTTCGCCCTCCAACAATTCAGATGCTCGCTATCTTAATTTTCGTTGGTGCCGCCTTGGTCAGCCCATTTTTGGGCGTGCTTATGCCCGCGCATTTCCAAAGTGTGGATCAGCCATTCTTGCTCGGATTGTCCTTTTCTTTCTATGCCATCGGAATGATGCTCGCCGGCGGCTTCATTGCCAAAGTGGGCACTTCCCGACGCCGATTGGTGTGGGTGGTTGCCACCTCCATTGAGGTCATCGGCTTTATTATGATGGCCGCCCTCGGTGTGTCTTGGCTGGTGGTTATTGGCTGCGGCATCGCTGGTATCGCTGGCGGTCTCATGTCGCCTTTGCAGATGGTATTCGTGACAGAAGATACTCCGGAGTACATGCGCGGTCGAGCATTCTCCCTATTTACCGCAATCATGCAATTTGCTGGCCCAATTGGACTGGTGATTGCTTCTGCGCTGCTGACGGTGATGTCTATTTATCAGCTCGCGGTGGCCTTGGTGGCAGCCTATGCGCTTGTCGCATTGTGGGCCATCTATCGAGGAATCCAAATCCTGCCGACCTATGTTGCCAGTGAAGCTACCACCAAGGTGGCGGAAGTGATACCTGCTGAGTCTGACGGTAAACAAGACTAAAAAGGAAGTGCGATAGGGGATATCGCTTCCTAGTGGGATTGTTTAGGATTGATCGGGTGTCTCATGAAAATTCATCTGGTGCTCCTCACTCGGCGGCTGCGATGCCGGAATTAACCAAGCCTGAAGCATGGCGCGCATTAGCCGCGCTGTGTCTGGGCTTTTTCATGGTTTTGATGGACCAAACCATCGTGGCGGTGGCAACACCGGACATCATGGCCAACTTCGATACAGAGTTTGACCAAGTTGTTTGGGTGACCTCCATCTATTTGCTGTGCATGGTGGTGCCTTTGCTTTTTACGGGGCGTTTGGGTGATCGCTTCGGGCAGGGGCGGATGTTCCAGTTGGGCATCACGGTCTTCGTGCTCGCGGCACTGGCTGCGTCCTTGGCGCCAAATCTGACTGTCTTGCTCATAGCCCGTGCTGTTCAGGGACTGGGTGCGGCGATTCTTACGCCGCAGACCATGGCCGTGATCAATCGCGTTTTTCCGCAAGATGCCCGCGGCCCTGCGCTCGGCGTATGGGGAGCAGTAGGTTCCGTCGCATCCCTGGTGGGGCCAGTCCTGGGTGGGTTTATCATCAGTTCCTTTGGCTGGCGAGGCATCTTTGTGATGCACCTGCCGCTGGGTATTGCAGCGCTCATTCTTTCTGCGGTGTGGGTGCCGAAGCTGCCGACGTATGCCCGCAGCATCGATAAGCTCAGCGTCGCAGTCACTCTATTGGGTATGACCGCAACGATTATCTCCATTCAACAAGGCCCCGGCCTGAGCTGGCCGTGGTGGACCATCGTGCTGCTCGTCGCAGGTCTAGCGCTGATTGGCTGGTTTATTCGCCTGCAGGCGACTGCCGCAGTGCGCGGAACGGAGCCCCTGGTCCCGCTGGTGCTCTTTAAGAACCGGAACTACTCCCTTGGTGCTTTTTCCATTTCGACCATGGGCTTTGCAGTGGCATCGCAGATGCTGCCGATTATGATGTGGCTGCAAACCGGCCGTGGCCTCACCAGTGCTGAAGCAGGTTTGATGATGGTGCCAATGGCTGTGGTGGCAGGTCTTGGCTCACCTCTGGTGGGGCCTTTGGCCGACCGCGTGAAACCACGCATTCTCTCAGTTGCCGGTTTTGGCGCGACAGCGCTATCGCTCATCTGGATTGCTGGAATCATGTACACCGACGCGCAGCTTTATTGGATGGTCGGTGCATTAGCATTCCTGGGCATTGGCAATGCGCTGGTGTGGGCACCGAATTCCGTGACCACCATGCGCACCGTTGACATCAAACACATGGGTGCGGCATCCGGCGTATACAACACCACCCGTCAGGTGGGTGCAGTGGTCGGTGCAGCGGCTGTCGGCGCAGCCATGCAGGTGGGAACCGCAAGCCTTGGACTCAACGGGGGACTGGCGCTGGCGCTGCTTTTCCCTGCAGTTGTATTGGTCGCTGGTCTTATCGCTGTGGCTTGCTTTGAAAATTCGCTGAACCCACAGAAATAGCCGCTGCGGTGCAGGGTTTGATGAGTAAAGAGAATTTGCCAAGCACCTTTTTCAATTCCTTACTAGTGTGGTGGTTATGCGTTTAGCCACCTTAACTTCCGGCGGCGATTGCCCCGGCCTTAATGCAGTGATCCGCGCAATTGTGCGCACCGCGTCGAATGAGTTCGGTGACACCGTTGTGGGATATGAGGACGGCTGGGTGGGTCTCATGGAAGACCGCCGCCGTGACCTTTATGATGATGCGTCCATCGACCGGATTCTGCTCCGCGGCGGCACCATTCTAGGTACCGGCCGTTTGCACCCGGATAAGTTCAAAGCAGGACTTGAGACCATCAAAGCCAATATTGCTGACGCCGGGGTTGATGCACTGATTGCCATCGGTGGTGAGGGCACACTCAAGGGCGCAAAGTGGCTGGCTGATAATGGCATTCCGGTCATTGGTGTTCCTAAGACCATTGACAATGACGTCAACGCCACCGATTACACCTTCGGTTTTGATACCGCGGTGTCCGTGGCTACCGATGCCATCGATCGCCTCCACACCACCGCCGAGTCCCATAACCGCATCCTGATCGTGGAGGTCATGGGCCGCCACGTCGGATGGATTGCGCTACATGCGGGTATGGCCGGCGGTGCCCACTACACGGTGATTCCAGAAGTTCCTTTCGATATCGCGCATATTTGCAAAGCCATGGAACGCCGTTTTCAGATGGGGGAGAAGTACGGCATCATTTGCGTGGCTGAGGGCGCGTTGCCAAAGGAAGGCACCATGGACTTTGGTGCTGGTGATGAGGATGAATTTGGCCACCAGACCTTCAATGGCATTGGCCAAGTCATCGGTGATGAGATTAAAGAACGCACCGGCTATGACGTGCGCACCACAGTGCTAGGCCACATCCAGCGTGGTGGCACCCCAACCGCATATGACCGCGTGCTGGCGACCCGCTATGGCGTGCAAGCAGCACGGGCTGCCCACGAAGGCCTGTCCAATAAGTGCGTGGCGCTGCGCGGCGAAGACATCAAGCTCGTAGACCTGGCTGATGCCGTCGGCGAATTAAAGACGGTACCAACCCACCGCTACGAAAATGCGCAAGCGTTGTTTGGCTAGAGAATAAGAAAAGACGGCTTCCTCAGTAGTAGAGGAGGCCGTCAATGTCATACTCACCTGCACCATAATTTCGATGCTTCTTTAAGCGAAATTTTCCTTCTGATTCTTCTGCCACAGATATCGGCGAATCAGAAAGAACGGTAAGACCATCACGAAATAGAACCCGAGATAGGGCAACGCATAGGAGACAATGCCATGGAGCGAACCTCGCTCCATGGAACACCCGCGGCATTGGACGAAGCGACCCCGCGCCAGCCAGTTACCTGGCTGATATAGAAGCTCGCGATAACCATCAGTGGGAGCACCACAAAGGAAAACCACCATGGTGGGATCCACGGCTTTCCATCGTCTTCAGATTTGAATAAAGCTCCGCCAAGGCCCAAGATCGGATCCCTTCTGGTGATGTTTGCACGCAAAAAGACCGGCTCTGGCAAAGGAACTAATTACTGCGAGTAGCAACCGTGCCGATTGCTCAGCTTGTCCCGAAAAGAACAATGCCTGCGTCTACTCTACGTAGAGGCAGGCATGTCGTGTTAGTAGAGATTCTACGTATTGTTGAGCTCGAGTCAATAGGTGAGCGGTTACGCTCTTAACTCGGACAAAACCTTAGTTAAATCAGCGCTTTGGTAGCCGGGAGAGAATTGCAAACGATTCCATTGTTTGCAGTGGTCAGCGGTGGTAAATGGTGACAAACGCCTCTTGTTTCTGGTGCAAAACGAAGATATGGTGAGAACTGTGAATACTTCGAATACATATAGCCCATCTGAGGCCGCCGAAGTAATCGGAATAAGGCGTTCACACTTGCTCAAGCTATTGGAATACGGCCAGATTCCGTCTTACCGGGCCGGCAGAGAGCGACGCATCGCTGCCTGTGACCTCATTTCCTTTGAACAACACCGTAATGCCTACCGGCTTCAGCTGGAAGAGGCTATCGCACGCCAACGTTAGGTAGCCAAAGCTCCAGCAACTACTTTCGGTCGGCCTATTACCGCGGAACTTCGCCCCACGGTGGTTGGCCGGCGTCCCATTTTCCCAACTGGTGGTATGAGAATTCCAGTAGGTGGACTAGGGTAGGTGTATGACCGATTCCCATACCCCTCAAAACCCGCCCGAAGAGGCTGAGAATAAGCATGCTTCGCCGGTCACTGACGCGAGTGCATCAGTGACCGAGAGCAAGAATGATGAAGCTAAAGCAGCAGAAGCGAAAGCAGACCGCGCCGCGCTCATTGCGGCACTAGGATTCCCTGTCCTGGTTATTATTGGCGGCCTGCTGGGATTCTTCTTCCCGGATACCGCGTCTGGCTTTGCCGGTCAGGTGACGCCACTATTGGGCATCATCATGTTCGGCATGGGCCTCACCCTGCGCCCGATTGACTTCGCGCTGGTGGCGCGTCGTCCGCTGCCCGTGCTCATTGGCGTTGTCGCGCAGTATGTCATCATGCCGCTGATCGCGGTGGCCACGGTCTGGATCTTGCAACTGCCGCCAGAAATCGCTGTTGGCGTCATCCTGGTCGGCTGTGCACCAGGTGGTACCTCCTCCAACGTGGTCAGCTATCTGGCACGCGGTGACGTGGCCCTGTCCGTCACCATGACTTCTGTATCCACACTGCTGGCGCCAATCTTCACCCCAATGCTCACCCTGTGGCTGGCTGGTCAGTACATGCCGCTGGATGCGGGTGCGATGGCATGGGACATCGTCAAGGTCGTCCTCATTCCAGTCGTCGCAGGTCTCATTGTTCGCGTATTCCTGCCCAAGGTGGTTGCGGCCATCACTCCGGCGTTGCCATGGATTTCTGTGTTTGCCATCTCGGCGATTGTCTGCATCGTGGTCGGCGGCAACCGCGACAACATCATCACCGCCGGCGGCATCGTCTTGGTTGCCGTCATCATCCACAATGGTCTGGGCTACCTGCTGGGCTACCTCACCGGTAAGCTCACCCGCCAGACCGAGCCGGTCTCACGCACCATGGCCGTTGAGGTCGGCATGCAAAACTCCGGCATGGCCACCACCCTGGCTGCGACCTACTTCAGCCCGATGTCCGCACTGCCGGGTGCAGTATTCTCCGTCTGGCATAACCTCTCCGGCGCTATCTTGGCAGCCATCTGCCGCTCTATTGATGGTCGCGCCAAGAAGAAGGCCGAGCTGGAAGTACAGGCTGCGAAGTAGGGCATCGGCAAGCATAAGCTCTTTTTCTCACCACCCCTTCTGCGATTGCGTGCAGATGCTGGGTGGTGACTGACTGTTAAGGGCAGAAGTATTAAGATGGCACGCATGACTGCTGCGATGTATGACCTGATGGATTTTGATGAAGTCCTAGAAAAGTATGACCCAGTAATGGGTATGGAAGTCCACGTCGAATTAGCCACGGAAACCAAGATGTTTTCCGCCTCGGCAACCAACTTTGATGCCCCGGCAAACTCCAACGTAGACCCAGTATCTTTGGGCCTGCCAGGTGCATTGCCGGTGGTTAATGCCAAGGGCGTGGAGTGGGCCATCAAGATCGGTTTGGCATTGAATTGCTCCATCGCGGAATCATCGCGCTTTGCCCGCAAGAATTACTTCTACCCGGATCAGCCAAAGAACTACCAGATCTCCCAGTATGATGAGCCAATCGCATACGACGGCTACCTGGATGTTGTCCTGGATGATGGCACCGAGTGGCGCGTGGAGATTGAGCGCGCGCACATGGAGGAAGACACCGGCAAGCTCACCCACCTGGGTGGCACCTCGGGCCGTATCCATGGCGCAACCGCGTCTTTGGTTGACTGCAACCGTGCGGGCATTCCTTTGATTGAGATTGTTACCAAGCCTATTGAAGGCGCAGGGGAGCGCGCACCAGAGGTCGCACGCGCATACGTGACTGCACTGCGTGAGCTCGTCGCAGCTTTGGGTGTCTCTGATGCTCGTATGGACCAGGGTTCCATGCGCGTGGACTCCAACCTGTCGCTGCGTCCAGTCGGCACTACCGAGTTTGGCACCCGTACCGAGACCAAGAATATTAACTCTTTGCGTTCTGTAGAGCAGGCAGTGCGTTTTGAGATGATGCGTCAGGCGCAGGTGCTTGACGATGGCGGCACAATCGAGCAGGAAACCCGCCACTACCAGGAGACCGACGGTTCGACCTCAAAGGGTCGTCCAAAGGAAACCGCGGATGATTACCGCTACTTCAATGACCCAGACCTGCCACCAGTACTCGCACCACGTGAGTGGGTTGAGGAAATCCGCCAGACCTTGCCAGAGATGCCATGGATTCGCCGTGCACGCATCCAGGAAGAGTGGGGCCTGAAGGACGCTGAGATGCGCGACTTGGTCAACGCTGGTGCATTGGATTTGATCATCGCCACCACCGAAGAGGGCGCAACCGCCGATGAGGCTCGTTCCTGGTGGGTTTCTTATCTGTCTGCTAAGGCTAATGAGCAGGGCGTAGACCTCGCTGCGCTGGAGATTACTCCGGCACAGGTGGCTCGCGTGATTGTTCTGGTCAAGGAAGGCAAGCTGACCACCAAGCTGGCACGTCAGGCGGTCGATGGCGTTTTGGCTGGCGAAGGCGATGTCGACGAGGTCGTGAAGGCTCGCGGTCTGGAAGTTGTTCGCGATGACGCAGCAATTGAAAAGGCTGTCGATGATGCCTTGGCTGCCAACCCAGATATCGTGGAGAAGTACCGCGCTGGAAATAAGAAGGTCACCGGCGCCATTGTCGGTGCCGTCATGAAAGCCACCCAGGGCAAAGCAGACCCTGGTCAGGTCAACCAGCTGATTGCGAAGAAGCTGAGCTAGTTCTTCAATTGGGTGTTCTTCCTGGGCTTAGGAACAACACATATGGGAAATCCCGGCAGAGCGTGTGCTCGAGCCGGGATTTCTTTATCCTACGGGGAACAGTAAAAGGGTATCCGCGATTAAGACGATGGTGGTGATCGCGGAAACCACAAAGAGAATCATGCAACGTGTCTTTAGATCAGTGCCTTCTCTGCGACCTTGACGGTATGAGTAAAAAGCAGCGAAAGCTGTAACCGGGAATAAGAATGGAAACCCAAAAGCTGCTGCTATACAACTGGCGATAATTGCTAGGACGACAAATTGAATGTTGAACACAGGGGTCCACCGTAACCGAAACATTGGTGTGGTCGTTGTGCCGACATCTATTTCAACTTCTCAACTATCGATAGGATGAGTTGCACCTCGGCAAGAAAATGGCTGGTAGGGGTATAGATGAACCCAGTGTGGACTCTTTTAAACGGTGCCGAGCAGCGCGCAGCAGTACATAGATCTCACGCTGACAAGACGTGTGAGTTGCCTCATGGTAATCAAAACTATATAAACCCAGCCTAGGTGCAATTTTTGCGTGTTCTGGTGTCGGTTGGGGATGGCTTTTGTCTAGCATCGGTGCAGGTCAGCCATTAACCTGGATTATTGTCCGCGTGAAGTATTGCTTCACGCCTATTTTATTGTCGAACAATCCAAGGAAATCGTGTCTTACCGAAACATAGTCGGAATAGCTCTAGCCTTTGTTGGTCTGTTGGTCGGTGCAGGTTTTGCCACCGGCCAAGAGGTCGTTCAATACTTCACCTCATTTGGGTTTAACGGCATCTGGGGAATTGTCATCGCCGGGGTCATCATGACGTTGGCCGGAACCGTCTTTTTGCAGCTGGGTTCCTACTTTCATGCGCAGGAACACAACTCCGTGTTCCGCAAAGTCTCGCACCCTCTGATCTCGAAGTTCTTAGATGTTGCGGTTATCTTTACGCTCTTTGCTGTGGGCTTTGTGATGTTGGCTGGTGCTGGCTCGAATATGGCGCAGCAGTTCGGTTGGCCAGAGTGGCTCGGCTCCACTCTGATGACGGCCATCGTCCTAGTTACTGGCCTCTTGGACGTGGACAAGGTGTCCAATGTTATTGGCATGCTAACTCCAACCATCATCATCGCAGTGATTGCAGTGTTCATCTATACCTTGATGAATATCCCTGCTGATATCGGGGCAGTAGCTGAGATTTCCGCTTCCCAAGAAGCGCCAATTTCGAATTGGCTGCTATCTGCAGTTAATTACAACGGCTTGGCTTTGATCCTTGCGGTATCTATGTCGCTGGTTATCGGCGGCGACAACATTAGTCCGCGCGAAGCTGGCTGGGGCGGCATTGTTGGTGGTCTGACTTATTCCATCATGCTGTTCATCGCGGGCTTTGCGTTGCTGATGGGCGCGGATAAGGTCCAGGGCTCCGATATTCCAATGCTCGTATTGGTCAATGAGATGGGACCAGTCGCTGGCTTCCTCATGGCGATTGTCATCTTCCTGATGATCTACAACACCGCTATCGGCATGTTCTACGCGCTGGGTAAGCGCCTGTCTGCGGGTCATGAGAAGAAGACTTACCCAATTTTCGCAGCAGGTACCTTGGCAGGCTTTGCCATGTCTTTTGTCGGATTCAAGACTTTGATGAACTATGTTTACCCAATCCTGGGCTACTTGGGCATGTTCATGATTGCCGTCTTGGTCTTTGCATGGTTTAGCAGCTTGTCCAAGATTCGCGATGAATCCACCCGTCGCGATCGCATCAAAGCGATGCTGCGTCTGAAGCTGCACCCAGATGAGGAATACGATGAACGTCATGATGACGTCATCGGTCGTGAACTTGTGGAATCAAACCTGGACCATGAAATTCTTTATGACGAAGTCCTCGGTGGAGTGACCGAGGAACTGGATTCTGATGAGGAAGTCGAATTCATCGCTGAACAAGCTCAAGATGATATCGATGACGTTCAGTACTATATCGAACGCGACGGTGTTCCAGACCCAGAAAATGAGTCTAACCTGGAGTCTGGAAGTGACACTGATTCAAGTGATGGCAAAGGCCACGGCAATAAAGCGCCAAGCACCGCGGATTAATTGGGGCTAATAGGCCACAATTAATATCCGCTAATGACAACTCCCTTGTCCGAGGGCTGGAAGATATGCTTCCAGAACTTCCCGGACTGGGGAGTTTTCTCGTTCGACGGGGGTACGAACGTGCGGAAAGTGAACACGATCCCGTGGGGGTTGGCGTGGGAAAATGGGGGTTTTGGCTAAAAGTGCACCTCATGGCCTTAAAGGTTTGGGGGAGGGAAGCTGCAAACCCTGGTGATTAAGGGCACAATTGCACACACGTGCAATACGTACAACATCAAACTGTTAGGACCACGGATTTAGTAACACCGTGGTGAGTATCCAGTAACGCCCGGGTGAGTATCGAGTAACACCCGGGCGTTGACTATGCGCCGCTACTGCGTATTGGCTTCGAGGCGCATGTTCGGACCGGACCTTCCAGCGTGATGATCTCAGCGCCAACGACAAGCCGATTCAGTATCGACTCGGCGATGACAGCATCCGGGATGGACTTGTACCACTCATCGGGCGTGAACTGGGAGGTGACAATGGTTGATCCCCGGTGTTCACGCTCAGCAAGAATGTTGAGCAGCTGGTGTGCTGTGGCAGCATCAATCGGCGTTGTTAAGAAGTCATCAAGCACGAGTACATCCGCCAGGTGGAGATCTTGAAGAAACTCCATGCGTGCTGCGTCATCATGGCGCAGCACCATCAGCTGGTTAGCCAGGGTGTCTGTGCGGAAGAAACGAGCAGAGTAGTCGTTTCTGCACGCAGCGGTAAGTAGTGCTTGGGCCAGGTAGGTTTTGCCGACGGATGATTTGCCGAGGATGACAATGCTTTGCGCTTTTTGACACCATTGGCAGTGAGCGAGTCTGGTGATTTGCTCTTTGTTGAGGTTGCGGCCGGGTGTGTAGGTGATGTCTTCGATACACGCATCGAGATTTGGCGATCGGGATGCTTTGAGTAATTTGTTGACTCGTCGTTCACGCTTGGCCGCAACTTCTTTATCGAGTGCGTAGAGCACCTTGTCAGAAAAACTCCATGAGTCGAAGATGGGATCTGCTGCAATATCAATCACGGTTCGGCCAAAAGCCGTCATCCGGAGATCGGTAAAGACAGGCAGGATCGATTCATCAAGAAAGCGCGCTGATGCTGACGCTGGTTGTGGCTGTGTCATGACTGCGAAGGTCCTTTCTTCGTGAGGTTTTCCATACTGAACTGGGCAGACCCACCCAGATATGCACCGCGGGTATCGCGTGCGTGTTCCACCGGTGGTGTTTCAGGCGGTGTTGCAGCTGGCAGATCATGGCCTGTCGGGCGGGTTGATTGGTCTTTGCGTACCGCGGCCATCATGTTTTTCACCGCGGTATACGACACAGCCCTCCTGGTGCCATCAGGTGCGATCAGGCGTGCACAGGCTTGTTCCAGAATCACTTTGTTGGCGTGTTTGCCCATATTCAGTACGTTTCGGCACGACTGAAATGCCTGGACAGGGATTGCCTTTGCGCTGATGAGTTCTTCGATGACTGTCCGGGTTGCTGGACCGATCTTGGCTGCTTCACGGTAGAAGTACTCACTGGTCCACAATCCTGTGGTATCAGCCATGTTGGCAGGAATATGATCCACATCGGTGACATAGATCCCACGGGCTTGGGCAAGCCGGTGGGTTGCAACACGCTGCCCGGCATCAAAGACGGTTACTTCATTGCCAGTGATACGTACATCGACAGTCCGGCCGACAAGCTGGTAAGGCACCGAATAACGTGCAGTGTTGACGGTGATGTGGAAGTTGGGGGCGACTTTCGCACGTTTCCATTCGGTATGCTGCCACGGTGTTGTGGGAAGTTCGCCGAGTACATCGTGTTCAAACTCGTCAAAGAGCATCCTTCTGCTGGTGTTGTTACCGCGAAACGGTACCGCGTCATTGATGCCGTCAACCAGGCTGCGGATGCGTGCATTGAGTTCATCGAGCCCAACGCATTGATGCCCGTGGAGGGTGTGGATGACTTTTTGGGTGATGATCTTGACTGCTGCTTCTACATTCGCCTTGTCCTTTGGACGCCGAGCACGAGCAGGCAGCGCGGCAGTGTTGTAGTGCTCAAGGAATTCCTCGTAGGTGGAATTGACCTGCCGGTTGCGGTCAGCAGCACTAATTGCGTGTGATGCTGTCGAAGCATTATCAGGCACGATGACTTCAGCAACCCCGCTGAAGTATTCAAATGCTTGGATATGTGCCCACAGCCACGCTTGTTGTCGCTGGTTCGGGCAAGCACAGGCAAATAACATGCCGGAATACGGTAGTGATGCTACGAAAATGCTGACTTTTGCACCTCGGGCATGGGTTGGGTCGAACAGGCGCATTGCGGTGCCGGCCCAGTCGACTTGCATGGTGTGTCCCGGGGCATGGGTAATGCGTGCTGTAAGTCCTGTGACATCGACGTGTTCAGCAACAAGCTGGCGGAAGCGCTCGTAGCTGTAGTAACGCTGGGATGGGTGGGCTGGTTGGGTGGTGTAGCGGCCCCACAGGACTTGGAGGGTGACTTTGTTGCGGCCGGTGCGTGCTTTGGTCACTGCGTCGAAGTCGATGGGTACGAAGTCGCCTTGGGCAGCACTTCGGCCATCAACAAACCATGTGGCCATTTCTTCGTCGGTAATACCGGCGAGTTGTTCGCAGGTTGTGATCTGGTGTGCCGCTATTGTGTGGCGGGCTTTTTGGACTGTGGTGTGTGAGCATCGCACAGTCGAGCAGATTTGGCGGACGGACCAGCCTTGTAAGACTAGGTCCATCACGGCCCGGTAATCAGTCACGATCGGACTCCTCTGATGATGCCGCGTGCCCTGTTGTCACGCGGTCAGAAGAATCTTCTCCCAAAGCGTTACTCGATACTCACCATTGCGTTATCCGATAGTCACCACGGTGTTACTAGATACCCCCGCGCAACA